>JAJDZR010000103.1 GCA_022824545.1 Chloroflexota bacterium | reverse complement strand
GTGCCGCGAGAGCTGTTTATCGCCCAAGAGTTGCGCCATCTGGCCTACGCGGATGAAGCGCTGCCGCTGGAGGAAGGGCAGACCATCTCGCAGCCGATTGTCGTTGCGACGATGACGGAGGCGCTCAGGGTCACGCCGGGGCAGCGCGTGCTCGAAATCGGCACCGGTAGCGGCTACCAGGCCGCAGTGCTGGCCGAGATGGGCGCCGAGGTCTTCACCGTCGAGCGATTGCCGCGGCTGGCCGACCAGGCGCGGGTGCTGCTGCGCCATCTCGGCTACCACAACGTCGCCGTCCGGACCGGCGACGGCACGCTGGGGTGGCCCGCGGCCGCGCCCTATGATCGGATCATCGTCACGGCGGCCGCACCCGCCGTACCACCGGCGCTGTTGGACCAGCTCCGCGAGGCGGGGCGGCTCGTCGCGCCGGTCGGCCAGCGCCGCGGCCAGCGGCTGCTCGTCGTGCGGAGGGAGGCCGCCGGCCCAGTCGAGGCGGCGGCGCTCGGCCCCGTGCGCTTTGTCCCCCTCATCGGCGCGGCCGGCTGGTCCGAGGACCCTTCTCTACTACGCCGCAGCCGCTCCGGACCCAAAGAAAAGGATTCCGTCGAGTCCACGGCCGCGCCCAAATGAGCGGCCGCCGGCGTGACTCTACTGCCGGAGCGCCTGGAGCAGTTCCTCAGCCTGCTCGGCGCTGATCTTGCCCTCTTGCAGCATCGTCAAGACGGCCCGGCGCTCCTCGGCAACGGTCGCAGCCGCATCAGCGGCGCCCTCCACAGCATCCGCCGGCCCGGAGTCGGCCCGTGCCTCTCCCGCCGCCCGCGGGCGGCGCTCCGCGGCCCGTTGTGTCGCTTGCCGCATCCGTCCCTCGGCGCGCTGGGCAAACCGCTCGGCGCGCTCCTCGGCGGCGCGGGCAAACCGCTCGGCACCTTCCTCTGCCCGGCGGATGAAAGCCTCTACGTCCACGCCGGCACCGCGACGCCGCCCGCGACGGCGTGGCCGGTCATCGGGCTGGTCACCGAAGTCACCCCGCCCCCAAGCGCCAAACGTGCGTCCGAACTGCTCGCCGAGGTCGCGGCCCAGCCGCCCGAAGTCGGCGCCCAATCGCCGACCAACGTCCGAGAACTCGCGCGCAAACTCGGTGGCCGTCTCCAGCACTTGGTCGTCACCGGCCGACCTCACGGTGAACTCGCCCTCCATGTTGTGGACACTGACTTGGCGCGGGCCAGCGACAACGGTCAACTGCACTGCCCGCGGCACGTCAATGCGGAGCGCTCCCGACGCTTCTACGATAAACCGCTGGTCTTCCTCGCGGACGTGATATTCGGTCTGCGGGTCCTGGGCCGCCACGCGCAGCGTCGAGGCATCGTGGCCCAGCACCTCGATGTCGCCGCGACACGCAAAAACGTTCAACTCCAGCTTGCCCTCTGCGGGTACCTCTTGCTCGAACATGCTGCTCTCCTTCCTTCTTTCTCGTCGGTCGCAAGGGTTGCTCATCCTCCAGCGCACGCCCGTCACTGCCCACGCAGCTTTTGCACCGCCTCGTCTACGCTCATCGCACCGGCCGCCAAGTCATCGAGCACGGCACGCCGCGCCGCCGGCGAGACCGGGCGTCCGGCAGCCTGTGCGGCCGCGATATGCTCATCCACCGCGGCCAGCCCCAGACTGTTAATCACGTCGTCGAGTCGGGAGCGCACCGTCGGATAGGACACGCCCAGCTCCTGCTCCATGTCGCGGATGACGCCCCGACACCGCACGAACAGCTCGACAAAGCGCAGCTGCTCCGGCGCGAGGCGCAAGAGGCGCGGCAGTGCGAACCGCCCTTCGAGCGCGGTACCGCAGTGGGTACACTCCTCGCGGACTACGACAAGCTCGCCAGTGCAGACCGGGCACTGCCCGAGAACCTCGCTCATAGGCGGCTCCTTCAATATCCTTCACTCAACTGTGAGAAATCTTGATGACTGCATCAAAATAATAGATTACTGACGAGCATTTGTCAAGCGAGTGGTGTGATCGAATGTGTATGGACCGTCAGGATCGGCGTATGCCACGAGTGCAATGGCCCGGCGAAGACTTGACCGGGGCGGTGCCGGCCGGTGCTAGACCGGTGCTAGAATGGATGCAGAGCCAACAGCCGGTTGGTCGCTCCGGCCAGAAGGGGCGTCTCGGGGCAACAACGACCGGGAAAGGGACACCACCCCAGATGAACCGTCCTGTCGGGATCGAGACCGAGTACGGGATCAACTGCGAAGGCTTTGCCGGGCCGGTGGACTTTGCTTACGAGGCCTCGGCAATCGTTCGCGGCGCGCCCCTCGACGGCGTCCTACGCGGCTGGGACTACCGGCGCGAGGACCCGCGCCTGGACCTACGCGGCACACGAGTCGAGCGGCTTGCCCACGACCCCCACGATCTACACAGCACCACCGAACTGAGTAAGCACCTCAACCGCGATGAGCTGTTGGCGAATACCGTCCTGACCAACGGAGCACGGTTCTATAACGACCACAACCACCCCGAATACTGCACGGACGCCTGCGCTACCCTCGCCGATCTCGTCGCCCAGGATCGGGCTGGCGAGCGCGTGCTTTACCAAGCCGAACAGGCCCGCAACGAGGTCCTGCGCCGCGAGCGCGGCGGTAGTGCGCGTGTGCGGCTGGTCAAGAACAACACCGACTATCACGGCCGGTCCTTCGGCACGCACGAGAACTACCTCGTTGCCCGCGCCTGGCCCTTCCCGGCACTGGTGCGGCTGATGGTGCCTTTCCTCGTGACCCGCCAGGTGTACGCCGGCGCCGGCAAAGTCGGCCTCGAAAGGCACGATGGCGACGCCGCGACGCCGGCACCGGGCTTCCAGTTAAGCCAGCGGGCCGACTTCTTCGAGCAAGTCGTCGGCATCAATACGACAGCCAAGCGTCCCATCCTGAACACCCGCGACGAGCCGCACGCGGACCGCAAGAAATATCGCCGGCTCCACGTCATCATCGGCGATGCCAACCGCTCCGAATACGCCACTGCGCTCAAAGTCGGCACTACCGCCCTGGCGCTAGATTTAGGGGAGCTTGGCTGGGTACCGTCGGTCGAGCTTGCCGAGCCGGTCAAGGCACTGCGAACCGTCTCCCACGACCTCACCCTGAGCGCGCCGCTGCCTACTCGCGCCGGCACCCCGACCACGGCGCTGGCCGTGCAGCGCGAGTTTCACGCGGCGGCCCGCCGCGAGTTCGCCGGCCGCGACTCGGAAACGGACTGGGTACTCCACGAGTGGGCCACCGTGCTGGACTTGCTCGCGTCCAAGCCGCAGCAGCTGCACGACCGGCTCGATTGGGTAGCGAAATGGGTGCTGTTCGAGGGTATTCGCCGAGCACAAGGCCAAGACTGGAGCAGCCCGGCCTTGCGCCGCCTCGACCTCGCCTACCATCTGGTCAACCCGGAGAGCAGCCTCTTTGCTACCCTGAGCAAGCGGGGTGCGTTGCGCCGGTACGTTGACGAGCCGGCCATCGTGCGTGCGCGCACCGAGCCACCCGCGGGCACACGGGCCGCCATTCGCGCGCTCTGTCTGCGGAAGTTCGGCGACCGGATTCGCCGGCTCGAATGGGACTCCGTGACGTTCGGTGTCAATGGACGCGAGGTGGTCTTGCACTTGGATGAAGTGTGGGGAGCCGGAACGACCCGCATCGAGGAGCTGACGCGCGGAGCAGACAGTCTCGATGCCTTTATAGCTACCCTGAAGTCGGGAGGAACCCAATGACACCTGAAGAGGCCACAGCCATGCTCGACCGCATCCTGCCGCTACCGGCGGCGGAGATTGACGCACCCGTCAAGCCGGTGGAGACGCCAACGGAAACGCCGACCCGCATTGACAATCCCGATGGCGGCGACGGCAGCGAGGACGGCGAGACGGACCTGGATGAGGAGATCAAGCGGATCGTGCGCGAGATTCCCGATCCGACACCGCAGCCAGGCGGCGAGTAACACGCCCAGCACAGTCCTGCGGCGCCGAATAGATTGACATAAATAAGCGAGCACCACGTCAAGCCGAGACGAAGTGGCAAGAGAGCCGATGCAAGGCAAAGTAGATGGAAAACGCGCTTTTCGGCACGGAGATCGAGTATGCCTGCGCCGGGCGGTGGACTCCGGCTGAAGCCGCCCTCCGCACCAAGGACGGCGTCTTCGGCAATCGCCTGTACGGTGTGATCGAGCCGGCGCCGCGGGAATGGGGCGAAATCCCGGGTAACGGCGGCTTTCTCTACAACGGCGGCCGCCTCTACCTCGACTCCGGGCACCTCGAATACGCCTCACCGGAATGCCGAACTCTCGATGACCTGATCGCCGCCGAGGTAGCCGGCGACCGCATTCTCAGTGGCGCAGTGGCCCTCCTCGGTCAGGAAGGCTCCGTGTTCTTCATCAAGAACAATACCGATCACTTCGGCCACACCTTCGGCTATCACGAGAACTACTGCCTGCGGGTCAGTCCCCGCAGCCGGGACATGGTTGAAGGCCTGCTGCCCTTCCTCGTCACCAGGCAGATTTTTGCCGGCGCCGGTATGGTCGTGCCCCCCCGCCGCACCAGCCGCGGCCGCGGCGGTGATGAGGACGCGAATACGCCCTACCATCTCTCCCAGCGCGCCGCGTTTGTCTCCGTGGACGTGAGCCATCGCGTGCGGTTCGGCGGCCGGCCAATTCTCAATCTGCGCGATGAGCCGCTGGCCGGCGGCCTCTACCGCCGACTGCACATTATCATCGGCGATGCCAACCGCTCGGAGTACACCACGGCACTG
>JAJDZR010000011.1 GCA_022824545.1 Chloroflexota bacterium | reverse complement strand
CGCGGTTTACGGAGCTGGTGCAGTTGTACAATAATACCCCCCGCAAGTGTCTGGACTACCAGACCCCGGCGGAAATCTTCTGGCAGGAACTGTTGCACTTCAAATGTGAATCCACCTTCCCGCTTGCGCGGGAATGACGGGAACGATAAAGCCAAAATGCGATTGCCCGGAGCATGTAATGGCCCAAAGCACGATCAACCCTCGGCCGGGGTTGCGTATTGCGCCTCGATCTGGGCTACTTGCTCGACGCACGCTTGGTCTTCGGCGTCCTCGCCGGGAGGGGTGGCAAACCAGGCATCCAGCATCTCGCGGGCGATGACCGGCGGCGTGGCACGGAGGCTCATGACGAGCACGTTGGCGTGGTTCCAGATACGCGCGCCGCGGGCGGTTTCGGCATCGTGGCAGAGGGCGGCGCGAATGCCGGGCACCTTGTTGGCGGCGATGGATACGCCCGTGCCGGTCCAGCAGAAGAGCACGCCCTGGTCGGCGTCGCCGGCGGCCACGGCGGCGCCAACGTCCTGGCCAACCTGTGGCCAGGGGTCACTGTGCCCCTCCAGCGGGCCGAACAGCGTAACATCGTGGCCGCGCTCACGGAGGTCCTCGACAACGGCATCGGTGAGCTGCGTAGCCTCGTCACTCCCAACCGCAATACGCATCGGATACTCCTCTCTCGCGGCCCTGGCCCCCACCCTCGCCCTCCCCCGTTGCGACAGGGGAGGGAATGTACCGTCCTACCCATGAGTGTTGACAGCGCGTAGGGTACTAATCGCGTAGCCACCACCACAGCACGATAATCAAGACAATGACCACTAGGAGTATCGCTGCACCACCGCCAATGCCTGGGCCGCCGCCAACGCTGACCATGTCGCGCTCCTCTCTGTGGATTACTGAGTTGTGAATGAGGGATGTCCCTCATCTCAGCCCTCTTCCCCCAGGGAGAGGGGATGGATTCCCACTTGCGCGGGAATGACCGGGGAATGCCGACAGTGTCTCGCCACCCACAGGTCGGCAAATTCAGTGTAGCATGGCCCCGCCCCGGCGGGCGCTATACTAGCCGACGGGAGATTGCGGCTGCGCTATCCAGACGGCCGCGACGGCCCGCACAGTCCAAGCAGCCCGTGAGGAGACGCACGATGTCAACGGGAGCCGCAGCGCCCGCAACCGATCCGGGCACTATCACTGATCCGCCGCTGGACGACATGGCGGCGGCGGCGCGGCGCATTCGGCGGCAGATCGTCGAGATGACGACGGCGGCCGGATCGGGGCATCCGTCCAGCTCGCTCTCGGCGGTCGAGATCATGACGGCGCTCTACTTTGGGGGACTGCTATGCCACGACGCGGCGCGGCCGGAGTGGCCGGAGCGTGACCGCTTCATTCTCAGCAAGGGCCACGCGGCGCCGATCCTCTACGCGGTGTTGGCCGAGTGCGGGTATTTCGGCGTGGACCAGTTGTCCAGCCTACGGCGCATCGGCAGCCCGCTGGAAGGGCATCCTAATATGCGCCGGCTGCCGGGCGTCGAGGCCTCGACCGGCTCGCTGGGCCAGGGGTTGTCCATCGGGCTGGGCCACGCGCTGGCCGGGCGGGTGGACGGGCGAGACTACCGGGTGTACGTGCTGCTCGGCGATGGCGAGGTCCAGGAAGGTCAGGTGTGGGAAGCGGCGATGGCGGCGGCGCAATACCGGGTGGCCTCGCTCACGGCCATCGTGGACCACAACAAGGCGCAGCAGACTGACCTCGTCGAGCGCGTGCTCGACTACCGGCCGCTGACCGCCAAGTGGGAAGCCTTCCAGTGGCACGTCCAAGAGGTGGACGGCCACGACCAAGCGGCCGTGTGGCACGCGCTGGCCGCGGCGCGGGAAGTGGCCGGGCGGCCGCAGGTGATTGTCGCCCACACCGTCAAGGGGAAAGGGATTCCGTGGGTGGAGCGCGACTTCACCTATCACGGCAAGGCGCTGCCGGCAGACGAGGCGGAGCGGGCACTGGCCCTCTTCGCCGCCGACGGCGAAGAGGGCGCCTAATACCACCCCCTATGGCCCCCCGCTTTGCAGGGAGACAGGGCTACAGCATGTTGCGCCCCTACGGCGCTGGTGGGGTGGGTGCGGCCGCTAAATCGCCGCGGCCGCGCTGGCTCTCGACGTTGTGGACGTGGACATGGGCGCCGGCGGGGATGTCGGCTGCGGCCACGCCGATGACCTCGCCGTACTTGTAGACCGGCGCGCCAGCGGCCAGCGGCGCAAGGGCGAGCTTATGGCCAAAGGCAATCGGCTCTCGGGCGCGGACGGTCACAGTGCCCGACTCACGGTCGGCAGTGACGGACTGCCCCGCGTCCAAATCCACCAAGGCGGTGGCTACATTATCGCTGGGATGTAGCACGAGCACACGCTGTCGCACGGCACTTGACCTCCGCCGGCAGGGGTTCGACAGCCACAGTGTAGCGTCTCCGGGCCGTGATTGGTCGGTACGCCGCGCTCGGCATCGGCGGGGGTGATTGCAGATTGCTACGATCCGTTCTACAATGGCAGGGAAACCGTGTGTCATCAAAATATACAGATTTATTTAGGAAACAGGCGGTCACGACGGCTTCCTCGCGCATAGCGACCGACAGGCCCACCGCCGGAGCCACCAGGGCAGTAGCGATGCTATCACTGGGAGGCCGCACGAGGACACGCCGTCGCACAGGATTTGACCGGCGCCGGCACCGGCTAGGGTGATTGCGAACTGCCACAACCTGTTCTACAATAGCGGCTAACAGTGTGCCGCTTAAATGTATACAAGCGTACATAAGAGAGTCGCTGAGGAGGCAGGGGTGCGACGCGGCTGGTGGTCCGGCGCGGGGGCTAGTGCCTCTCGGAGCAAGGCCGGGCTGCACGGTATTAGAACGGGCGCTGGTGCTTGGGTGCTGAAGACGCCCCGGCGCCTGCTGGCGCTGGCGCTGTTCTGCGCGGGCATCGCGGCGCTGCTGTCCATTCCGGTTGTTTCCGCGCAAACCCCGACCGGCTACGACACCGACAATGATGGGCTGATCGAGGTCAATAGCTTGGCGCGGCTGAACGCCATCCGCTGGGACCTGAACGGTGACGGCGTGGTGGACAGCGCCGACCAGACGAACTATCTGGCCGCCTTCCCCAATGCTCCCGTGACGGCGGGCTGCACCTACGATCACGATGGGAATAGCCAGACCACTGAGGTGGCCTGCATCGGGTATGAGCTGACGGCAAACCTGGACTTCAATGGCTCGAATTGGGCGAGCGGCCGGGGCGACGGCAAAGGCTGGGACCCAATCGGCACCTACACAAGCGGCAGTGGGTCTCCCTATGGCTCCCCGTACAGCGCCATCTTCGACGGCAACAACAACACGATCTCCAACCTGTATATCAACCGCCCCGATGAAGAAGGCGTGGGCTTGTTCGGGAATGTGGGTCATTCGAATTACGAGCGACGTGATTCTGTCCAGATACGCAACGTGAAGCTGCGCGACGTCAATGTGAGGGGCAGCGAGAACGTCGGGGCGCTGGTGGGATATTTCGGCCTCGGATCGGTGAGCAACAGCTCGGTCACCGGCGGCAGCGTAACCGGGGTCGTTGTGGGCA
Organism: Chloroflexota bacterium; assembly: GCA_022824545.1. Lineage (GTDB taxonomy): Bacteria > Chloroflexota > UBA11872 > UBA12225 > JAJDUF01 > JAJDUF01. Next base: position 1,503 of record JAJDZR010000011.1, on the reverse strand, counting down.
CTGGGCTTGAGGCTACCGGCGGCGTGACCATCGGCGGGCTGGTGGGGAATAGCGGCGGCCCGATCAGTGACAGCTCTGCCGACGTCACCGTGGCGGGCCGGATACAGGTCGCTGGGCTGGTCGGAGAGAGCAGCGACCCGATCACGAACAGCCACGCCACTGGAGCCGTCTCCGGCGAGGACGATGTTGGTGGGTTGGTGGGACGGAACAACGACAGTATTGACCGCAGCTACGCCACGGGCGACGTGACCGGTACGGGTGATGACGGGGGTAGCTCGATCGGTGGACTGGTGGGGACGCACTGGTATGACAGCAGCGTCATCAGCAACAGCTATGCGACCGGCAACGTCGCTGGGGAGCACTTCATCGGCGGGCTGGTCGGATTGGTCTGGGGTGGCCACATCCGGACCAGCTACGCCACGGGCGACGTGACGGGTCAGGGAACATGTCTCGACACGGAGACCTACGAGACAGCACCGTGTACTGATGCAGGACTGTCAAGCGGGGACCTCTACGAGGACGTAACGACCCGGATTGGCGGGCTGGTCGGGGGGAATCGCGGCGCGACGATCAGCACCAGCTTTGCCTCGGGTGACGTGGCCGGCATGCATCACGTCGGCGGGCTGGTCGGAGAGAACATTGGTCGCACGATTCGGGCCACCTATGCCCACGGAGACGTGACCGTTACCGGGCCAACGGATAATACGGGCTGTCAGTCGGATAGCAACCCGGGCTGTCGAATCGGTGGGTTGGTGGGACGGAATATCAACGGCGGCGCGATCATCAACAGCTATGCGATCGGCAAACCCAACGTCGAGGCAGCCCACCTGCGAGTGGGTGGGCTGGCCGGCGAAAGCCCAACGGAGAGGCTCCACGGGACGGTAGGCTACGTAGATCCCGGCTCGATCACGGCCAGCTACTGGGATACCGAGACTTCGGAGTTTCCAGTGGGTGTCGGTACGGATGACGAGAACAACAACCGCATGATTGAAGAGCGGGACTTAAACGCAAGGCCGCCCGTGTTCGGGGAGACGGCGCAGGACGGGGTCAGCGGCAAGACGACGAGCGAGCTACAGACGCCGACGGATTACACGGGCATCTACGCCACGTGGGACGACAGCCCGGACCTGGACCTGGACAATGCGGACGGGGACGATAGTCACGACACGGGGCAGGACGCGCCATGGTACTTCGGCGAGAACGACGAGTACCCGGTGCTGAAGATTGACGTGGACCTCGACGGGGACGTTGATCAGGACGACTACGACGCGCAGCAGCCGGGACCGCCGAACCAACGGCCGACGGTGAGTATCAGCATCCCGTCGTCGGTGACGCAGCCGGTGAACGGTGGCACGCGGGTGACGCCGACGGTGACCGCCAGCGATCCGGACGGCTCGATCTCGTCGTATGAGTGGGCAGCCACGGGTGGCACGTTTGCGAATGCGGCGACCAGGAATGCGACCTGGACGGCGCCGGCCGAGGAGGCCACCGAGCAGACCTACA
>JAJDZR010000004.1 GCA_022824545.1 Chloroflexota bacterium | reverse complement strand
CGCGGTTTACGGAGCTGGTGCAGTTGTACAATAATACCCCCCGCAAGTGTCTGGACTACCAGACCCCGGCGGAAATCTTCTGGCAGGAACTGTTGCACTTCAAATGTGAATCCACCTTCCCGCTTGCGCGGGAATGACGGGCGCGCTGACCAGCGGGGGCTGCCGCCGCCAGAGTGGGGCGTGGTGCGTTAGAATCTATGTGCTATCGTCCTAGTGGAGACCGCGCCGGAGAATCGGGCTATGCCTATCGAAAGCCAACTCAACGGCCGTATCGCGACGCTGCTGGACCGCATGAACCCGCGCTGGACGGCGCTGGGCGAGAACAAGGGCGCCTTTCAGGGCAGCCAAAAACAGCCCGACCTGCTGATTGTCCAGCAAGGCGGCCAGCCGGTGGTGATCGAAAACGAGTACGTGCCGGCCCGCAACGTGGAGGCGGAGAGCCTGGAAAGGCTGGGCGAAACGCTGGATACCGACGTCGTAGGTAGCTCAGGAGAGATCAACGCCGTCATCGCGCTCAAGTCGCCGCTAGAGCTGCGAAATGCCGTCGGGGCGGATGACGTTGACGCGCTGCTACATGGCGGCGTCACACTGGAATACGCCCTGTTCACCGGCACCGACGTCGAGAGCTACGCGCGGTTTCCGCAGCGCGGCTTCATTGCGGGTAATCTGCGCGACCTGGCGGCGTTCGTCGAGCAGGCGGCGGTGCCCATCGAAGCTGTCGAACAGGCGGCCAACATCCTGCAGGTGGGAGTGAAGAACGCGGCGGCCGTTTTGCGCGGGGCCGTCGAGGAGACAGAGAGCACCGGGCCGGCGCTCACCACACATCTCAAGCAGGACTACAGCGTGCAGACCCTGCGGATGGCCGCCACGATCATAATCAACGCGCTGGTCTTCCACGAGAACCTCGCCGGGCAACACGGCGTGCGAAGCCTGGATCAGATAAAGCTCTACGGCGTGCCGAGGCGTGCGGAGGTACTGGACGAATGGCGCAAAATCCTCAAGGTCAACTACTGGTCCATCTTTAGCCTCGCCAGCAGGTTGCTCGTCGACATCAATCCGCTGCGTCTCGCCGCTGAAGCGTTGAAGTACATGGTCAGCACCGCCGAGCAACTGGTGGGACTCAGCGTCACCCAGTCCCACGACCTCACCGGGACGGTGTTCCAGCGGCTGATTGCGGATCGCAAGTTCCTGGCGACCTTCTACACCCGGCCGGAGGCGGCGACGCTACTGGCCCACCTGGCCATCCCGGACGACGGCCGCTGGCACGACCCGGCACAGGTGCAAGACTTCCATGTTGCCGACTACGCCTGCGGCACCGGCACGCTGATCCACGCCGCCTATCGCCGCGTCAACCAACTGCACCGGATGGCCGGCGGCGACCCGGCACGACTGCACGCCGCAATGATGGAGCAGGCCTTGACTGCGTGCGACGTGCTGCCCTCGGCCGTCCACCTGACGGCTTCCATGCTCTCATCATCCCATCCGAAACAAGGGTACAACGGCTCGCGCACCATCGTCACGGAATACGGAAAGACCGAGCGGGCCGAACACGGCGGAGTCTCGCTCGGCTCGCTCGACTTGCTGGGATCGAACGGCGAGGTCAGACCGTTGATCCCGCTGCACAGCGCCACCGCCGTCACCGGCACCGGGGAGGTGCGGGCCGAGCTTGGCGTGGACATGCCGCCATGCAGCCAGGACCTGGTGATTATGAACCCGCCGTTTACGCGACCGGCATCCGATTGGGAAGGAGCGGGCAGAGAGTCGGACTACATCAAGCAATTCCGGGGGCTGGGGACGGACCTGGAAACCCAAAGGAGCATGGCTGCGCTGGAGAAAGAATACGGTAAAGGAACCTGCGCTCACGGCTACGCGGGTATTGCCTCCTGGTTTGTCGCCCTCGCCGACCGCATGGTGCGAAAAGACGGTACCATCGCCTTGGTGCTGCCGCTGACCGCGTTGCAGGGCGCGAGCTGGCAGAAGGTACGGCAGTTGATCGCGCGCAGCTATCGTGACGCTATTATCCTGACCATCGCGGCGGCGCGGCCGGCCGACCAATCGTTCTCGGCGGATACCGGTATGGCGGAGACGATGCTCGTGTGCCGCGAGTCCGCCGACGCCCCCGGCCAGCGGGGCCTATTCGTCTCCCTGCAGCGCCGGCCCCGGAGCGAGATGGAAGCCACCGAGTTGGCCAAAGCCATCACAACTCTGGCCGGAAATCCGGCGCTCAAAAGGCTGGAAGGCGGCCCCTACGGCGGGCTGCCCCTGGTTATCGGCGAGGAGCAGTTGGGTGAAGCGGTTGACGCGCCCCTGAGCAAAGACGATCCTTGGTCTGCCATCGGCATTGCAGACTTCTCCGTCGTTCAGACTGCCTACCAACTGGCAGAGGGAACGCTTTGGCTGCCCTCAATGCAGGAGCAGGAGGCGCTACTCATCCCGATGGCTGCCGTTCAACAAGTATGCCGGGTTGGGATAAACCACAACAACATCGTTGGCAGAGGTAGCCGGACGGCCTTTGATCTGCTCAAGTCACCATCCGGCGTGCCCACCTATCCCATGCTTTGGAACCACAATGCCAAGCAGGAAAAGCGCTTGGTGGTAGCTCCCGACAGCGAGGGGCGCGTCAAGCTGGGTAGAGAGAGCCGCGCCGCCGAAATCTGGGGCACCAGGAGCCACGCGCACCATAGTGCCGATTTCCGATTCAACTCCCAACCGCTGGCAGTGGCCTTTACCGAGCGACGCACCATCGGCGGTACGGCTTGGAAAAACGTGCGTTGCGACGAACAGGTACACGAGATTGCCTACTCTTTGTGGGGTAACAGCACGCTGGGGCTACTCTGCTACTGGTGGCACTCCACCCGACAGCAAGCCGGGCGCGGCAGAATGCCCATCTCGGCCATCCGCACGATGCCGACGCTGGACGTGACCCGGCTGACGCCGCGGCAACTGGAGACGGCCGCGGGCATTTTCGACGACATGCGCGAGCGGACGTTCCTGCCGGCCAATGAGTCCTACCACGACACCACACGCCAGGAGCTGGACCACCGCGTGCTCATCGAGATGCTGGAACTACCGGAAAGCGTGCTGGAGCCACTGGACCTGCTCCGCTACAAGTGGTGCTCCGAGCCGAGCGTCCACGGGGGCAAGCGCACCGCGCCAGCGGGGGCCGCGGGGCGGTAGGGGACGAGCCTCACCCCGACCGGACCTCACCCCGGCCCTCTCCACCATGTGGAGAGGGAGTGATTGCCGGAGGCGAGTCGGAATGAGGCGCTGGCCCCCCTATGGTCCCCCCGCAGTGCGGGGGGACGGGGCACGGGCGGGCGGTGGCACGCTATAGTGTCCTCGCCGCCGTGAGCGCGAGGTGGGCGACGGTGCCCGGAGAATGGTCTTGCGGCCGGTTGCCGGCTGCTCGCAGCCGTGGCGGCTTTGTGGCAAGCGTGAGCACGGACCGGCCGGCGAAAGGAGTGCCCGATGGCTCTGAATACACCTGTTGATCTGCAACGTCACGTTAACGGCGGGACGCAGGCCAGCGCGCCGCATTGGCATCCGGCGGTGGCCGAGTCGTTGGCGGGGCTGCCTATCGAGCCGATGACGTGCTGGGGTGTGCCCTTCACGCCCGCGGCGGCGGGGGCGGAGGGCGATGATCGGCCGCGCTGGCTGCTGCTAGGCAGGAGCCACCCCGACAGCGTGCCGGTTGATCTGCCGGCGGGGACGCAGGCCAGTCACGTCGTCTTTCTGCACTTCTGCGATGACACTTACGATCCCGACGCCGGCCCGCAGCCGGAGGACTACCGCGGCGGCAACCTGACGCAGCCGGGGGCACACGTCGCCAACTACGTGCTGACTTATGGCGACGGCAGCGAGGCGAGCCGCGAGATACGGGTGCGCTTCGAGATCAACGATTCGGGGACGGTGCGAGGGCAAAAGGCCTTTGCCGCGCGGCCGGACGGACAGGACGACTACATTGACTTCCGCGCCACGCACCCTGGCGAAGCGTGGGGCCGCGCCCAGATGTCGGCCAGCCAGGGGAGCGGCCAGTACTGGGTCTACGCGCTGCCCAACCCGCGACCGGAGGCCGAGCTACGCGGCGTGCGCTTGGAGGCGGCCGGCGACGCGGTGGTGGCTATCGCCGGCATCACGCTGTACCACGGCCAGGAGCACCCCTTGAAGCGCAAGCGGCTGGAGAGCTTTCGCATCACGCTCGCGGCCAACGGCACCGCCGCCGATGACGTGGCGCTGGCCGTGGACCTGGGCATCCTGGCGCGGCGCTATCAGGTGCGGCCGTTCGATCCGGCCGCCTGGACCGGTGATCCGCTGGCCGAGCCGACCGGTCCGCCGAGTGATCCGATGGGCGGCCCGTCCGGCGCCGACAGCGAGCCTGATCCTCAGCAGTTGATCGTGGACATGACCGCCAGCGCGGATGCCACCTTGACCGTCGGCGACCAGGACGTGCCGCTGCGTCCGGCGTATGAAGAAGGTGCAAGTCACTCCACCGACGGCTCCGTGCGCGTCGAGCTGCTCACCCCGGACAAGACCTGGGTGCATACGGTGGTGCGTGACGCCGCGACGGGCCAGCCCACACCGGTCCGCGTTCACTTCCGCGCCCCGGACGGACGCTATTTCCCACCCTACGGACACCGCCACGAGGTGAATGAGTATTGGTTCCAGGACTACGGGAACGACCTCAAGATCGGCGATACGGAGTACGCCTACGTGGACGGCACGTTCCAAGGGGAGCTACCCGTCGGCGACGTGTACGTCGAGCTGAGCAAGGGGTTCGAGTATCGGCCGATCCGCCAAAAGGTGACGATCAAGCCGGGACAGCGTGAGCTGGCGCTGACCCTCGAACGACCGCTCGACTGGCGGGGCCGCGGCTGGATGACGGCCGATACGCACGTCCACTTCCTCTCGCCGACCACGGCCTGGCTCCAGGGACAAGCCGAGGGCTTGAACCTGGTCAACCTCCTGGCGTCGCAGTGGGGTGATCTGTTCACCAACGTCGGGGATATTACGGGCGACATGTCGAAGGTCAGCGACAAGGAGACGATTGTCTGGGTGGGTACGGAGAACCGCCAGCATCTGCTCGGGCACATCAGTATGTTGGGGACGCAGGGTGAGCCGGTCTACCCGATGACCGCGAGCGGCCCCGGCGAGAGCTACCTGGGCGATCCGACGTGGTCCAGCCTGGGCGGCTGGGCCGACGCCAACCACGAGCGTGGCGGGGTGGTGGTGACGCCGCACTTCCCGAATCCCTATTCGGAGGTCGTCGCCGATGTCATCCTGGGCAAGACCGATGCGCTGGAGATGACGAACTTTACGCCGGCATTCGACGGCGTGAACGTCACCGAGTGGTACAAGTTCCTCAACTGCGGCTATCGCGTACCCTGCGTCGGCGGCACGGACAAGATGTCCGCCGCGATGGTCATGGGGTCCATCCGGACCTACGCCTATCTGGGTGATGCGCCGTTCACGTTCGAGGCCTGGGGCGAGGCGATCAAGGCGGGACGCACCTTCGCCTCGACCGGCCCGCTGCTCGATCTGCGGGTGGAAGGCCGGCGGCCGGGCGACGTCATTGACCTGCCCACGGGTGGTGGCACGCTGGCGGTGGAGGTGGTCGCCGAGTCGCTGGCGCCGCTGGCGACCATTGAGGTGGTCGTCAACGGTAAGGTCGTGGCGACCGCACAGCCGCAGCCTGGCGCACTTAGCACGACAATGCGGGCGCAGGTGCCGGTAGCAGGGAGTGGCTGGATTGCGGCGCGTTGCACGAGCAATCAGGCGGGGTGGGCACTCTCCACCCGGGGGGTCGCCGCGCACGCTTCACCGGTCTACGTCGTCGTAGACGGCGCCGAACTGTACAATCCCAGCTCGGCAACGTACATGCTGACCTTGCTGGAGGGAGGCATGACCTGGGTGGACACGCTATCCATCCCGGCCGATCCGCAAACCCATCAGCGCGTGCGGGGCGTCTTCGAGCAGGCCCATCAGAGCCTCCATGCGCGGATGCACACTGCCGGTACGCACCACCAGCACGCCCACGGCCACAATCACTAACGTTTAGCCGTCAGCCGTCAGCCGTCAGCTATCAGCCGGTGTCGTGACCGCGCCGGGCGTGTCCTCGACGGTGGCCGCGGCGATGACGGCCCGGAAGTCGTCGTAGGCCATGCCGATCGAGCGGATCCAGTACCAGTTGCAGTCTGCCAGCGTCATGCTGTAGGGGCAGGTCTGCGCCGGGTCGCCCTTCTGCCAGGGCTTGGCGGGCCAAACGGTGTGCCCGGACTTCGTGCAGACTTGGAGCGACTGCGTATTTAGCTCCAGGTGGATGCGCCGCTCGTCAATCCACTGCGCCGTCCGAGGCGACAGGAACATCGCGGCGGCGGTCGTGTCGTGGCAGGCAAAGAGCCGCGCTTGTACGTCGCTGCCCGGCAGCGCGATGGTCTCCGGCGGTTGGGCGCCGTGTAGAAACCGTGAGTCGTAGACAGTCATCTCAAAGCGCAGCCGTGGCGCGCGCGCGAGGCCGAGATACTGCGCGAACGCACCGCCGTACCCCGGCACGCAGCCCTCGAACGATTCGCCCCACACCTCGGAGGTCACGGTGCGGGGATCGAACCGGAGCTTGTGGATGCCGACGTGATGGCGGACACAATCCGCCAAGACGACATAGAGTCGGTGCAGGTCGCCGGTATGTTCCGCGGCCGGGAAGCAGACGTAGGGCGCGCCGAGATGGCTGCGCGCGATGTCAAGGAGGTACGTGGGGCCGCCGAGCTGGACGTACAGCGTGTCGGGCGGCCGGGCGGCCAGGGCCGCGAGCCAGCGGCGCTTGACCTGCCGCTCCCGCTCGACGTAGAGCTGCCAGTTGCCCCGGCGTACCGTCTCGGCGTCCTGCTGCTCGTAGAGGCATGGGTGGATCAGGAAGATCACGTGGTCGCAAGGTAGGAGCCTGTCGTTCATGGGTGCCTCCCGTGTGTTCGCGGTGCCTTAGTCGCGGGAGGGCGAGCGCCAGAGACGCAGGGCGGTAACGGCAGCGATGGGTACGAACAACGGGTTGATCCACACCCAGATGTTGCGTTGGGTTTGCCCTTGCGGCTCCACCGAAACCAGGTCGTTGGACCAATTCCAGAAGAACCAGAGGACCAACACGACGGTCACGTAGAACATCAGATTGACTTCCAGGTATTCACGAGTGACGGCCCCAGCGGCGCCGCGCCGGTCGAGCGTGCGCTTGTGGTGGAAGCTCACAACCAGCGCAATCACCAATCCAACGGCCAAGAACCAGTTCAAGACATCCCATATCGCGCCGGTGTCTACCAGCTCACGGTAGAACGAGCTGAACATGAAATGCACAGCCACCACGAGCGCCACCACACTGAGGAAGACTGCCAACAGCTTTTTGACTAGGTCCATTGCGCCTCGCTCCCTTCTCAGGATTTGCGCTGCGGCCGGTGTGCCGCTCGGACTACCCCGTTACGGCGGATGATTCAAGAATGCAGTGTAGCGGCTGGGAGGGCGGGGCAGGAGGTGTGGCTTTCTCGCCTGCAGCGCAAGCCGGGGAGCGATTGTGAGAGGCCTAGTGGGGACCCAGGCCCGCTTATCCGGCTGGCTTCATTTGTGGGGAGTGGTCCCAGGGGCTGGACTCGAACCAGCGACCAACGGTTTTACAGACCGCCGCTCTAAACCAACTGAGCTACCCTGGGAAGTGGGGCGTCCCGTTACGGTGGCGAGAGCGCCTCATTCTACCAGGAATCGTGCTACCGGCGCTCACGAGAGGCGCCCCCCGCCACGCTGCGGGCGCCCGGCCAGTGCGGTAGACTTGGCATCAAGGCGAGCAGCCTGGACTGCTGCGTGCAGGACCGCGCCGCAACGAGCACGCGGGCACGGAGGGAATGATGACCCCGGAGTTAGTGGCTATTCTGAGCGTCGGCGTGGCGATCCTGGCTGTCTTGGTGGTCTCGGCGCAACGCACCGATAAGCGTCTCGAGCAGGTAGATAGCCGTTTCTCTCAACTGGAAGAGCGACAAGAAGCACGATTTGCCCAGGTGGACGACCGCTTCGCTCAACTGGAAGAGCGACAAGAAGCACGATTTGCCCAGATAGATGCCCGCTTTATCCATCTGGAAGGACGCATTGATCGGCTCGATGAGCGGCTAGGAGAACGGATGGCTCGCCTGGAGCAACGCCAAGCACGGCTGGAAGGCGTGCTGGATGGCCTGCGCGAGGCGCTGTTCGAGCGCGCCGCTCGCCAGAACTGACGACGCACCGGTGCCGGCCGCGGCGGCCGTGATGACTGCGAAGGAAGGATCCCGGACATGCTCACTATCGCTACTCCGACGTCGCCGCCAGCCTGGGCGTTGCTGGAACGCGAGTTGATCCGCACCGCCGCGGATGCGGTCACGGCCTTCTACGACCACTACTTCGACGAGCGCGGCTACCTGCTGTGCGTGCCGCGCTGGGGTGGGAACGACGGCCCCGATGACGCCGCGGAGAACTTCGCGAACTGGCCGGAGCTGCACGCCCTCGGCGCGTCGGACACCGTCCTGGAACTGTACAAGCGGGGCTGGGAAGGTCATCTGCGCCAATACACCGAGGCCAAGACGGTAGAGGTGCCGCTGGCACGGGAGGGGATGTACTTCAGGGAGTTTCCGACGTACTTCGATTGGATGCACAACGGCGAGGGGTTCACGGCCTTCTTCCTGCAGGGCCTATCCGATCCCTATGATCGCGCGCTGCTCGACCGGACCAGGCGGTTTGCCGGTTTCTACATGGACGAGGACCCGCTGGCCAAGAACTACGATCCGGAGCACCGGCTCATTCGCAGCATGTTCAACGGCAGCCGGGGGCCGCTGCTCCGCAAAACGACCGGTCTCGACTGGGCCGGCGATCCGATTGAGGTCGAGGGCCGGTTTCAACCGCTCCACGGCGAGCGCAACTACGCGGAGATGATCGCGCACTTCAAGGATTACAACGAGGTGGTCGGCGACAACCCGACCAACCTGGCGACGACCGTACTGGCCTTCAACGCCTATGCCCATACCGGCGAGGAGAAATACCGGAATTGGCTGCTAGAGTACGTGGACGCTTGGGCGGAGCGGACGCAAGCCAACGGCGGGATCATCCCCAGCAACGTGGGACTGGACGGCACCATCGGCGGCGCTTGTGACGGGAAGTGGTACGGCGGGGTCTACGGATGGGGCTTTACGGTCGTCGTGCCGCAAACGGGCGCCCTGGCGCATCGCCCCTATTTCCACCGCTGTCCCTATGGATTTGGCAATGCGCTGCTGCTCACCGGCGACCAGCGGTACGTGGACGTGTGGCGCGGCGTGATCGAGGCGGTCAATGCCAACGCCAAGGAGTCCGGCGGACAGCGGTTGTATCCCCACATGCATGGTGACGACGGCTGGTACGACTACACGCCGGAGCCGTTCAGCGTTGGCGCCCTGGAGGTCTACTACTGGTCCATGCAGCCGGCGGACTTGGACCGCTTGCTGATCCCCAGAGAGGGCTGGGTAGGCTTCCTGGAGGGGCAGAATCCGGACTACCCGGAGACGGCGCTGCGGCACGACCTGGAGACGGTGCGCGAGCGCATGGCGCGGGTGCGCGCGGACACCGCGACCGCGGACACGCGCATGTCGGATGATCCGAACGGGAACAATCCGGCAATGGTGGGAACGCTGATCCAACTCATGCTGGGTGGTCTGCCAACGCAACATCACGGACATCCGTTGCACTGCCGGGTGCGCTACTTCGACCCGGCGCGGCAGCGGGCCGGCATCCCTAAAGACGTAGCGGCGTTGGTCGAGAGCATGACGGCCGACGAGACGACGCTCCAGTTGGTCAACGTCAACCAAGTGGAGGCGAGAACGGTCGTGGTGCAGGGCGGCGCGTATGCCGAGCACCGGATCGAGCAGGTCACGCTGGACGGTCAGACCGTTCCGGTGGACGGAAGCTCGTTCTCGGTGCGGCTGGAGCCGGGCTGCGGCGCGCGCTTGACACTCACGATGCAGCGGTACGCCAACCAGCCGACGTTGGCCTTCCCCTGGGACCGCGCCTAAGGCCGGTCTGGCTACTCAACTGGGGATCACCAACGGATAGCTTCTCGGTCGATCTTGATGTCCCTGGCTCTCAGGGAATACCGGAGTTCATCGGGCTGGTGAAAGTTCGTCAGGGGACGAATCGGGGGCCATCCTGCTTCGCTGCACGGATGGCTTAGAGCCGTTTGGCTGGAGGCGGTGCCCAGCCAAACTCCGCCGCCGCTGCCTCCGGCGATATCGGCACCAGTTCCATCGGCCCGCCGCCGTGATACGAAGAATGAGGGTAATAGGATTTCCAGAGCCGCCCGGTCTCAGGGCAGACATAGAGAGTCTCCCACTTGTCACTGTCGACTACAAGGTCAACTAAGTGCAGGCTATATTCCCCAGCACTCACACCAGCATCTAGGGTTCTGTACCGTGCAACAACACCTTCGAGACACGGTATCTCAGCGCACCTACATTTGACCATCTAGTCCCCTTCCCGCTTCAGTCCCCGGTTAGCTCGCGGACGAGCTTGTTGACCTGGCCGAGGTCGGTGCGGCCACATAGGGCGCGGCGAGGCAGTGGGTATGGTCAGTCGCGGACGGCCATTTCCCAGCCGTCGTACTCCCCGCCCAATTCCTCCGCCAGCGCTTCCAGGTGCTCGCGGGTGTCCCCGAACGGCTCCCCCGGTGGCGGTGTGTCACCACTGGCGACCACTTGCCACTCCCGATCTAGCGGCCGGGTCCCGGGGGGAGTCTCTTCCTCTTCAGAGAACTCACTGTCCGGGGGGCGCACCGCTACGTCCGTGTACCCACCCGCCTGCAATTGTGTTGCCGCCCGTGCGGCCGCCGCTTCCGTCGGGAAGTAGAGGAAGTGGCGCATCGGTGGCTCTTCCGGCGGCTCCGGCTCCGCCTCCGGCGCGGCCTGCTCTGCCGCCGCCAACTCGGCCCGCAGCTCGCGCTCCGACTTCGCGGCCAGCTCGGCTTCCACCGCGGCGACCCACGCCGCCGGCGGTGGCGCGCCACCATAGGCCGTAGTCAGCCACTGCCGTTCCGGCGGTAGACTCCCGGGCGGCGCCTGCTGCACCTCGACTTTTAGATATCCGCACTCATGACACCGCAGCCGGTGGGCCGCGACCTGGGCCGCCACCTCCGTCGGGAAGTACAGGACGTGCGACGGTAGCGGCCAGTCCCGGGGCTTCCAGCCATTCACGATCCGCTCGATGAACACCGGGTGGCTCGGGAAACTACCCAGCGGCAGGTCACGTTGCTCCTCCGTCAGCCGCTCTACCCGCTGCGCCTGTGCATAATCCCAGCCATCCCAGAGCGTCCAAAAGGGAATCTCGCCGGTGATCGGGTCCGGTGGCCCCATCGAGCGAAAGAGCGGAAAGGGCCGGTTGCGCGCCGGCACTGGGAACTGCCTCACGATGGCCACTTCGATCTCATCATCCCTGAGGGCCGCCCGTACCGCATAGTAGCTGACGTAGCGTTCGCGCTGTTGCACCAAGGCCGCCAGATCGGGCGGCCGGCTGGCATACAGCCCCGGTAGGATGCGGAGCACCTCGCCACCCATCGGGTGGTCATGGGTGAACTGGGCATAGGCGAACCCCTTGGGGGTCGCGATCTCGATTACGTCCCCGATCCGGGGACGCGGACGCTTGCGGCGTCTGCGCTGCGCTGGACTCATCCAGAGCCTCCAGTCACGAGGTAGTGCGGGGGACCAGCATCGCTGCCTCCCATTCCACACTCAGCCCCGGCTAGCGGCCGGTAAGCTCGCGGACGAGCTTGTTGACCTGGCCGAGGTCGGCGCGGCCACGGAGGGCGCGGGCGGCCTGCGGCATTACTTTGCGGAACTCAGGACCGTGCTTGGCGATCAACTGCTCGACCGTGCTGCGAATGTCGTCCGCGGAGAGCTGGGCCGGCATGTATTGTTCGAGCACCGCAATCATGGCCTGCTCTTTGGCGATCAACTCGGTTCGGCCGGCTTTCTCGGCGTATTCGAGGGCCTCGCGGTGCGCGCCGATCTCTTTCCGCACGACGTTGAGCACCTCCTCGTCGGGGACGGCCTTGCCGGCCGGATCGTTCGGGCCGCGCTGCGAGATTTCATAGTTGACAATGGCAGCGCGCAACATGCGAATTGCCGATACCGCGTGCTCGTTGCGGGCACGCATCGCCACACGTAAGTCGGCTACGACCTGTTCTCGTAAGCTCATCACCATACCTCAGGGCTAAAGGTTCGACTATGCTCACCGCACAGTGCTCATGTCCCTACCGAGGGCACAACACCCGGACCAGGGAGCGCCACGACTGCCGCCGTGGGACAGCCGGCCCCACCGTAGCGCAGGTTTCCTGCGGACCGGCCAAAGGGTAGAATAACATAGAGGGTTGCTGTTTCGTGAACCTGATCTTCGATGCCGGTGAGCGTGAGGCCCCCAAGGGCCATGCCTTAGTCTACTTCCGTGACCGGGCCGATCCGGACCGGCACCTGGTCACCTACCTCGTGATCCTGCCGGTGGCGATTGATCCCTCCCGCTACGTGCCGCAGGCGCTCGCGGGCAGAGCGTCGCGCGAGCTGACGACCGTCAATGCAACGGCGCTGCCGCCCATCCCGGAGCCGGTAGACAATCTGGACCAGCTGCGGGCCATCGCCCAACATCGCGGCGACGACGTGCTCGACGGGGGCACGGTGGACACCGAGGAGGTCGAGCGGCTCATCTACGTGGTGCATGAGATGACCCAAGCCTATGAGCAACTCTACCGCGCGGCGGCCGAGCAATGGGCGGAGGCGCCAGCGACGGAGCCGGACACCGAAACGGTGCAGCTGCTCATGATGAGCGAGCTGGACCGCCTGGAGGAGCTGGCGCGGCTGACCGGCCAGTTGCGCTACGCGGTGGAGGGGCGGGACACGCGACTCGCCGCAGAGACGGCGACCGCCGTCGAGCGCATTGTCGGGTTGTTGCCGGAGAGCTACAACCTGCGCGATTACACCGCCCTGGTCCAGGCGCCCGGCGAGCACAGCCGGCGGCTGGCGGCGCTCCTGCTGGATCGTTCCTTCAAGCTATGCAACGAAGAGTATGAAGCACTCGCCGCCCTTGATGAGCAGATTGACGCCGAGCGTCGGCTGCACGAGCAGGAGTCGTGAGCCTTGGCGCTCCCCCAGCCGCTGGTTCTGGACGTTGATACGGGCCTCGACGACGCGCTGGCACTGCTCCTGGCCCTGCGCTCCCCGGAATTCAACGTCGTCGGCGTGACCACCGTCGCCGGCAACGTGGCGCTCCCGGACGTGCTCCGGAACACCCGGCACGTGCTCGACACCGCCGGCGCGACGAGCGTGCCGGTCGCGGCGGGCGCAGCGGCGCCGCTGGTGCGTCCGCTGACGACGGCCACCTTCTTCCACGGCCCACACGGGCTGGGCGACGTTGTGGCGCCGGAGCCGACGAGCGCGCCCGTGGCGGAGCCGGCCGCCCAACTGCTGTGCCGCCTCGCGGCAGAATACCGGGGGCAGCTCACCGTGATTGCGACGGGGCCGTGGACGAACATCGGGCTGGCCAGCCGCTTGGATCCCGAGTTTGCCGGCAACCTGCGGCAATTGGTCTTGATGGGTGGCGCCGTGACGGTGCCGGGCAACGTGACGCCGGTGGCGGAAGCGAACGTCTACAACGACCCGGAGGCGGCACACATGGTCCTGGCGAGCGGCGCGCTGCCGCGGCTCATCGGGCTGGACGTGACCCTCCAGGGGCTGTGGCGGCCGGCCGAGCAGGAGGCCGCGCGCCAGCGAGTGCAGGGGCAGTCGGCGCCGGACCCGGTGGCGCGGCTGGCGGTAGACTTGCTGGAGTGGTACCTGCGGGCCGATCTTGCGGCGGGTCTCACCGGCAGCCCGCTGCACGACCCGGTCGCAGTGGCGGCAGCCATGTGGCCGGGCCTCTTCATGCTGGAGCCGCGACACGTCTCGGTAGAGCTGGCGAGCGAACTGACGCGCGGGCAGACGGTCGCGGCGCCCGAGGGCCGGCGCGAGCGGCTGGAGACCAGAGACGGACAGAGCAACGTGGTGGGGGTGGAATCGGTGCCGCCGAACTGTCACGTGGCGCTCACGCTGGACGGCGACCGGTTTGTGGAGCACTTTGCCGCGCGGCTGGGCTTGCGTTAGCCGGGTACCCAGAGTAGCGGGCGCGGAGAGAGAAGGAAGCGATGTCAAGTGCGTATGCATTCAAGATGGGCGTGTTCTTCGACGAGACGGGGCTGCCGTTCGAGCCAGCCGCTGCCCTAGCCCAGGAACTCGGGGCACGCTATGCGGAGTTCTTTGTCCACCCCGACCAGCTGACCGCGCAGTATGCAACGCACTGCCGGCGCGTGCTGGACGATGCCGGTTTACAGGCGCACGCCATGGGCAGCGCGCCCAACCCCTTCAAGCAGATACATATTGACGAGATCGAATTGGCCGCACTCCCGACGCACCCGGAGTTCGTCCACGATCTGGACCTCGTGCGCCGCTCGATGGAGTTCGCGCAGATCGTCGGGGCGCCCAACGTGCTGGTCTCCGGCTTTGCCTGGCCGGGCGAGTTCCAGAACGGTGAGCGGGTCAGTCCCACGTGGCCGCAACGGTACGCGACCGGTGGCGGGGTTATTCCGCCGGCCGAGCTTGACAAACTAGCCAAGGCGTTCACCATCATCGCCGAGCTTGCGGAACGCCAGGACAGGCACGTTGCGATCAGCGTGCATCCTTGGGAATACGCCAACACGAGCCGCAACTATCGCCGCATCGTCGAGCGGGTCAACTCACCGCGCCTGCGGGCCAAGTGGGGGCCGGGGGATGCCTACAACTGCGGGGAGCTGGATACGGTCACGGTCGGGTACGAAAACCTGAAGCCGTACTTGACGAGCCTGCACTTGAAGGACCTCCGCACGCTCGACGGTCCCACGTGCGAGTTCGAGTACTGTGCGGTCGGCACCGGAGACGTGGACTACGCCGGTCTGTTCCGCACGTTCGCGCGCGATCACACCGACATCGTGATCGGGGTGGGCACGCATTTCCAGCCGCCCGGCGGCACACAGGTGGATGCGATGCGGATTAACTATCGGAACACGCTGCGGCTCACGGAGCAAGCGGTCCAGGCCGCACTCCGCGGCCACCTTTCCACCATGTAGAGGTGGGGAGTAGGGTAGAGGCTGGGGCCCCTATGGCCCCCGCTACGCAGGGGGACGGTGCATCGCCGGTGCCCTCGCGCCGGAGGCAGCGTGCGCCGGGCGGAGAGATGGTAGCTGACACCGATCAGACAAGCCGTGGTGTGATAATAAGTTGACCTCAGCAGGTGATGTCTTTGCCCTCGGTGCCGAAGATGGCCATGCGATCATCTCTGGAGGTGCGGGGCGTGCCGGCCGGGATATAGTGCAGCTGGAGCGCCCGGCGCCGCTCGGCCGTGCGGTTCGCAGGGGTGCCGTGGTGGGTCAAGCCGTTGAAGAAGAGGATGCCCCCCGGCTTGAGGGGCACCATGACATCCCGTGTCAGGTCGAGGTGCTCGTCGCAAATCTGCCAGTCGCGGCGCTCGAAATGCACCACCGGGCCTTCTTTATGCGTGCCGGGCTTCACGTGCATGCAGCCGTTTTCCGGCTTCGCTTCATCGAGCGCAATCCAGCAGCCGATAATCGGTGTGCCGAGGGGGAGGTCGAAGAAAGCGTGGTCCTGGTGCCACGGCTTCTCGCGGCCAATGCCCCGGGGCTTGAGCAAGGCCTGGTCCTGGAACAGCTCCGGCTCGGTCGTGCCGAGCAGCCGGCCGACCACCTCCCGCAACTGAGGATGATCGGCGATGGCCCGCAGGCGTGGCTCGTGGTCCACATAGTTCTGGAGCTTGCGGACCATATCGCGCCGCTCCTCCAGGCTGCTCGTGCCCAGGCGGTCGCGCGTGCTGGCTTCGTACTGTACGACGGCCGAAGGTACATCGGGATTCTTGCCGTCAATGAGGTCCATCAGCCCGGCGAGCGCACTCGCGATTTCAGCCGCGGTAAAGAAGTCGTTGATAGCGAGGAATCCGGTCTCGCGGTAATAGTACACGTGGTCCTCGGTGAAGCTGGCGAACCCCTCGATACCGGAAGCGATATTGTCGAAGCTGAACAGGTGCTGCGGGTACTCATGCCAGATATAGCGGTCGAAGACCGGCTCGTCGGCCGGCGCCACGGTCGGCGTTATCTGTTTGGTGGCCATGGCTCTTCCTCCGTCAGATTCACACTATAGCAGTCAGCCGCAGTGCCGAGACTGTGCGACCAGAAATCGTTACCAAGGCGGTCATATTGTACGCCATTGGTGATCGCGGCGGGCCGTTCCTGCTACCCTTGACACGGCGCGCGGCATATTAGAGACACGACGGGAGGCAACCGGCGATGCGACTGGCGAACAAGGTAGCGGCAATCACGGGAGCAGCGCAGGGTATCGGGCGCGGTATCGCGCGGATGTTTGCCCGTGAAGGCGCCGCCGTGGTGATTGGTGATATCCAGGACGACAAGGGCGCAGCGGTAGCAGCCGAGATCAGCGCCGCCGGCGGCCGCGCCGCGTTCATCCACACCGACGTCGCCGTCGCCAGCGACTTGGAACGGATGGTGCAGACGGCGGTGGAACAGTTCGGTGGCCTCGATATTCTGGTCAACGATGCGATCTGGAGTAAGGGGGGTACCGCCGTCACCTTGGAGGAGCCGGACTGGGATCGCGCCGTCGCCGTGGGGCTGAAGGCGTGCTACGTCGGCGCCAAGTATGCCGTTCCGGAGCTGGCGCGGCGCGGCGGTGGCAGTATCATCAACATCTCTTCGGTCCACGGCCTGCTCGCGGCACGCAATTCGCTAGTCTACGAGAGCGTCAAGGGTGGGTTGATCCTAATGACCAAGGAGATGGCCAGCGACTTCGGTCCGCAGGGCATCCGGGTCAATGCGATCTGTCCCGGGATGATCGTCCACGAGGGCCATGGCCACCACGATCCAACCAGCGCGAGCGCCCGCTTTGCAGCCGAGTTGTACCCGGTGCGACGCTACGGCAATCCCGACGACATCGCTTACGGCGCGGTCTATCTGGCGGCGGACGAGTCGAGCTTTGTGAGCGGACACGCGCTGGTCATTGACGGCGGCCTGACGGCCCAGCTCCAGGACGACCTCGCCGGCCGGATCGCACAGTACGTGCGCGACCATCCCGACCAAGCGTGACCTCCGAGGTGACCTGGCTGGCCTCAGGCCGGGTGGAGGGGTAGCGGTAAGCCCAAGGTTTGGGCGAGGGCTTGCAATGGCTCCCAGACAGATCGAACGAGTAGATGCGTGCCTCGCGTGCGGGCCGCTTGCTCCAGGCGAGCCGCCCGCTCCCCAGGATAGAAGATTTCCGCGACTCCGGCCTGTTTGGTGGTGGCCTTGATGCGGCGGATATGATCTTCGACGCGCTCGGCAAATTCGGCTGGCGGCATGAGCAGGCCGGGATCGAATACGAGCAGGAAATGTCCTACCTGCCCGTCGGCGCCGCTCGCCGGTCCATACCCGGCGCCGGTAAGCACGGCGCCCAGGATTTCCGAGACCATCGCCAGACCATAGCCCTTATGCTCGCCGAGGGGCAGGAGCGAGCCGAGCAGGGCCGCCTCGGCCTCCGTCGTGGGATTGCCGTCCTGGTCGAGCGCCCAACTCTCCGGCAGCGGGCGGCCTTCCTCGGCGTACATTCTGACCTTGGCGAACGAGGCAGACGGTGCAATGTCCAGCACGATGGGGGCGCGCTGGCCGGCGGGGATACCAAAGGCCCACGGATTGTTCCCCAGCACGCGCCCCAGCCCACCGGTCGGCGCCAGGATCGGTTTTGCGACTGCGGTACAGATGGCCAGGTAGCCGGCTCGCGCTGCTCGCAGGACGTAATGTGCCGGAATGAAGAGGTGGTTGGAGTTACGTACCCCGGCCAGGGCTACACCGGTAGTAGCTACCTTTTGTAGACAACGCTCCAGGCCAAGTGTCATCGCTACCGGGCCGTAGCCGCCGTCGGCGTCAACGAGCACGCTCACCGGGGTCTCGTGGATGACGCGGATGGCAGCCTGGGCGTTGATCGAGCCGCCGTGGGTAGTGGTTTTGTAGGCGAGTACCAGGCGGACACCATGACTGTCGTGGCCGCGCAGGTCGGCCTCCACAGCAATTGAGGCCAGCAGCCTGGCCTGCTCAGGCGCAACACCCTGGGCAATGAAAACTTGGGTACAAAACTCTTCCAGATCGGGGATGGCAATACTACGGGTGTCGTCCATAGGAGCGTTCCTGGATTCTTCAGCCGTTAGCCGTTAGCTGTCAGCCGTCAGCTTGAAAGGGTAGCGAAGCGGCCGGGAGCAAAGGGGGCCAGTGACAGCGGCGACTCCCGGCCCATGACTACTGCGGCGATAGCTTGCGCGGTGATCGGGGCGGAGATAATGCCCATCTTGAAGTGTCCCGTCGCATGGTAGAGGCCGCGCAGCCGGTGGTCCGGCCCGATGATCGGCAGCTCATCGGCCGTGCAGCGTGGGCGCAGGCCGGCCCACACCGACTCCAGCCGGCAGTCGCGCAGCGCCGGCAGGACCGCGAACGCGCCGCGCAGCAGCCCCTCAATCGCGCCGGCCGTCACTGTCGCATCGTAGCCGACGTCTTCTACCGTGGCTCCACACAGCAGTCGGCCCGCGGCCCGCGGCACGAGGACGCCATGGCGAGAGCCGATGATGTGTTGAACCGGCGGCGGGCGGGTCTCGAACGCCAGCATCTGCCCTTTGGCCGGCGCGACGGGCAGCCAAGCCCGGGCATCGAGCAGGCCGGCCCAACTCCCGGCCGCGTTGACTACCACGTCCGCTGCGATCCGCTCGCCGGCAAGCTCCACGCCCAACACGCGGTCATGCCGGACGTGCAGGCCCAGAGCCGGACGGCCCGTGAGGATGGTCACGCCACGGCGCGCCGCGGCCATCGCCACGTTGGCCGTCAGCCGAGCATTGTCAACGAGCGCATGGTCGGGGAAGAAGAGTCCCCCGGTCGCAGCGGTAAGTGCCGGCTCGGCAGCACGCACGGCGGCCGCGTCCCACACCTCGGCCCGGATGCCGGCGTCGTGTTGGATTTGCCGGTCCTGCTCCAAGCTGGACGCTTCGGCTGCATCGAGGGCCAGCAGGAGCCGGCCGGTCACGCGGTACTCCACGGACAAGCCGGTGTCCTCCAGCAGTTGGGCCATGAAGTCGCCGTAGAGGCACAAGCTCCGCTGGTAGAGGTCAATGATCTCCGGTGGGCGGGCCGGGTCCGCTTCGGGAATCAGGATACCGGCGGCAGCCGAGGAGGCCCCGGCGCCCGGACGGTCGCGCTCGATGAGCGTGACCTGCAACCCGTGCCCGGCCAACTCCCAGGCAATGGAGCCGCCAATGATCCCGCCACCAACGACAATGACATCCGACGTTTTCGCACTCATAGCGGTTGCAAGTGTACGTCCTAGCGGTGAATCGGAAGCGTTATCTTCCGCCCTGCGGGAATTGGAAGGCGTAGAGCTTCATATCCCGCAGCACGAATCGGAGCCGAACCGGCTGTCCGGCCAACGCCCCAACATCAGGCCGGCCTTGCCAGGTGACGGCTTTGCGGATGGCGTTGCCGGTCACCGCGTCGGCGGCGGCGAGGCCGTACCCCGGTAGCGGCTGTCCGGCCGCATCCTGGACTTCTACCTTGAGCCAGCCCCCGGCGCTGCCGTCGAGGTTTAGCTCCAGACAACTGCCGCCAAAGGATAACAGCGGCGTAGTGAACTCGCCGCCGCTATAGCCGGCGTCGGCCGAGATGAAGCCGTCCCGGCGCAGCGTGGCGCGGAAGAGGCCGGTATTGCGCCCGTCGCGCTCTTTCTCCGCATGGCTCCCGCCGCGGCCACTGTAGTAGAGCCATAGCTCATCGCCGACCGGCACCAGCCAGGGGTTGGCGACGATGATCCCA
>JAJDZR010000324.1 GCA_022824545.1 Chloroflexota bacterium | reverse complement strand
CGCGGTTTACGGAGCTGGTGCAGTTGTACAATAATACCCCCCGCAAGTGTCTGGACTACCAGACCCCGGCGGAAATCTTCTGGCAGGAACTGTTGCACTTCAAATGTGAATCCACCTTCCCGCTTGCGCGGGAATGACGGTAAGGGACCGGGGGCGAGGCAGTGAGAGGGTAGGGCGCCCACAAGGGACGCCCCTACAGGGTGGGCGACCGCACAGCGGGGGATGGTGGTTTTTGTAGGGGTCTCGGGAGAGTGGGGCGAGGGCGATGACGTTGCGGGCTGGGATTGTGGGGTGCGGGGGGATCAGTCGCAGTCATGCGGCGGCCTACGCACATCTTGATGGCGTGGAGCTGGTGGCGCTGTGTGACATCAACCGGGCGGCGCTCGACGAGCGGGCGAACGAGCACGGCGTAGCCGGTCGCTACGGCGAATACGAGGAGATGTTCGAGCGGGAACGGCTCGACATCGTGAGCGTCTGCACGCACGCGCCGCTGCACACGCCGGTCACGCTGGCGGCGGCGCGGGCCGCGGTCCACGTGCTGTGCGAGAAGCCGCTGGCGCTCGATCTGGAGCACGCTGACCGGATGCGGGCGGCGTGCGAGTCGGCGGGGGTGCAGTTGGCGGTGAGCCATCAGTTCCGGTTCACGCCGCTGTTTCGGCAGGCCAAGGAGTGGATTGCGGCGGGGCGGATTGGCGAGCTGCGTGCGATCCGCGAGGTGGGCAAGGGACGCCCGGCAGGGTTCGAGCTGATGGAGATGGGCGTCCACTACTTTGACGAGATGGAGTTCTTTCTCGACGGTATCGAGTGGGTCCATGCCCAGGTGAGCTACGAGGGGCGGGCGGTGGGCGTCGAGGACATCATGCCGAGTAGGCAGTTGTGTCCGACGGATCGGCGGGACAACGGGTTGGTCGCGGGGGACACGATGCTGGTGCATCTCGGCGCGCCGCATGGCGCTTATGGGCTGATGGAGCTGTACGTGCGCGGATCGGTACATGACTGGCTGATGGGGCCGCATCTGCTCGGCAGCGAGGGGCAGCTGATGATAAAGCCGCATGGCGGCATGGACGAGCTGTGGTATTGCCCGTCGGACGTGTCGTTTGCGGCGCACACGCCGCCCTGGGAGTTGGTGGCGCGCGCCGATCAGTCAGACTGCCAGATCAACGGCACGGCGTGGCCGACGCGACATTCGATTTGGAGCGTCCGGGATATGGTCGAGGCCGTGCGTACCGGTCGCAAACCGGAGCTGGGCGGGGCGCGGGCGCTGACGTCGCTGGAGTGTGTGAGCGCGGTGTATGAGTCGCATTTCACCGGCGCGCGGGTGGTGCTGCCGATGGAGGATCGGCGGCATCCACTGGGGAAGCGGGTGGTGCGGACCTAACCCCCGGCCCCTTCCCTGCAGGGAAGGGGAGTCTAGATTCCCGCTTTCGCGGGAATGACAGGCCGTTGCGAGGGTCTCCGGCGGGAATGACGAGGTTTGTGAAGGAGCGGGTATGAGAGGGCGGGCAGTGGCGGTGGGGACGCGGACGCAGTTGTTCGTTGATGATTTCCTGATTGCGGAGAGCGAGGGGATCAGCGAGCGGCTGCATGCGATGACGCGGCTGCCGGAGCCGGTGCTGCAAGCCGAGGCGCCGTGGGAGCGGCCGGCGGTTGGGGGGCTGTGGGGGGCGCTGAACGCGCTCTACGATACCGAGCGGGGCCGATTTCGGATGTGGTACCAGAGCCTCGGAGCGTTCCCGGCCTTGCCGCCGGCGGACCCGGGGTACCAGTGCTACGTCGAGTCGCCTGACGGCTTACATTGGGAGCGGCCCAACCTGGGCTTGTTCGACTATGAAGGCTCGACGGCCAACAATATCATCGGCGCGAGCAGCCGGGGGTATGGGCCAGCGCACGGGATGCTGGACTGCGCCGCGATGGCGGCGGACGAGCCGCCGGAGGTGCGGTACAAGGCGGTGGGGTGCGAGGCGCGGGATGCCGAGGGGCGGATTACGCACGGCGTGTCGTTCTCGCCGGACGGGGTGCATTGGCGGCCCTACGAGGGCAATCCGATCCTGAGCGGGTTCCAGCGGGGCGATGCATCGAGCGCCGCGATGCTGCAATTCGGGCCGACGCCGGAAGGCCCAGCCGACTTTCCGCGGGCGCGGTATGCGATTTTCCCGAAGATGCACGTCGAGATCGGGCAGCAATCGCACGACGTGCCGTGGCGGCGGCGCTGTTGGGCGGTCTGCACGTCGGTAGACGACGCCAAGGGGCTGCCGTTCACCAACTGGACGGAGCCGATGCTGGTCTTGACGCCCGATCAGCGGGACGACGACATGGCCGTCGAGCGGTTGGAGGGGGCGCGGCCATTGCTGCTGAGGCAGCATCCCGACGACTACCGGTGCGAGTTTTACGGCTTGGTAGTGTGGCGCAGCGGTGACACGTTCCTGGGGATGCTGTGGGTGTACGACGCGGCGTTCGAGCTGAGCCGCATCGGCGGCGGCAGCGAGTACGCCATCGTCGAGGTGCAACTGATTGCGAGCCGCAACCTGATCCAGTGGCAGCGGGTGGGCAGCCGGCAGCCGGTGCTTGCGCGGGGTGCGCCGGGCACGTTCGACAGCCACATGATCTTCTACCATTCGCGCCCGCTGGTCGTCGGGGACGAGTGGTGGGTGTACTACGTGGGGTTCAACGAGGGCCACGCGGCTAAGGCGCTCTATGATAAGGCGTTGCGGGATCAGTATTGGGCCGAGATCAGAGCCGGGCGGCGGCACTTCCCGGCGATTGGATTGGCGAAAGTGCGGCGGGACGGATTTGTCTCGCGCGACGCCGGGGCGGCGGGTGGCACGCTAACGACGCGGCTGATGCAGCCGGGCGGGGGCGGGCTGGAGGTGAACGCGACGGTGGCCCCCGGGGGGACGCTGACGGTGGCGGTGCAGGATGAGCAGGGGCGGGACCTGGCGGGGTTTGGCGCGGCGGATTGTACGCCGCTTGCGGGCGATTCGCTGCGGCATGCGGTGCGGTGGGGAGACCATCACGGTGACGACGGCTGGCGGGGACGGCCGGTGCGCTTGCGGTTTTATCTGCGCGACGCGAGCCTGTATGGGTTCCGGTGGACGGACGGGGCGTAGGGATTGGCCTCACCCCCCGGCCCCCTCTCCACCAAGTGGAGAGGGGGAGTGTGGCCGAGGCCGGTTGGGGCTGGTCCCCCTATGGTCCCCCCGCAGTGTGGGGGGACGTGGATTCCCGCTTTCGCGGGAATGACCGGTGGGAGGGCTGGGCCGCGGCTGGGTGGCGAGTTGGTGCGGGAAGGATGGGACTTTGAAACTGACGACGATTGTTCGGGAAGGGCAGGACCGGGCGGCGGTGGTGCTGGACTTGCCGGTGGGGTGGGACGGGGGCGCGGGTACCCGGCCGGAGAGTGATGGCGGCAGTGATGCTAACCCGGCGCCGGCGGGCTGTGACCGCTACTACCTCGACGTGGCGCGGGCGCGGGACCTGCTGGCGGCGAGCCAGTTGCGCTTGCTCTGGCCGGCGGGGCTGACGTTCGCGGAGACGGCGGCGCTCGGCGGGAAGGGGGAACCACTGCCGGTGCGGCGGCTGCTGGCCGGTGGCCCGGCTACGCTGGCGGTGCTGGGTGATCTCGTGGAGGCAGTGCGGCTGTTGGCGGAGTGCGGGGACGGCATCCTGGCGGCGCCGGCGCTCGTGCCGGCGGGCGCGGCCCGGCTGCGGACTCCCGTTCCCGACGCGCCGCTGTGCTACGTCCTGCACGGCAACGCGGCGACCGTATGGTGTCGGCAATCGGAGAAGGACCCCAACCAGCACGTGATGACGCGCATTCCGGCGATGCGGATTCGGACGGTGAACGCGCTGCTGGGGCACGACGAGCCGCTGTATCTGCCGGCCAGCGCCAAGCTCAGTTTCGGCAATGAGCTGGGCTTTGTGATCGGCCAGGAAGCGCGCAACGTGCCAGCGGAGCACGCCTATCGGCATGTCGCCGGGTACGTCTGCACGAACGATTGCTACAGCAGCGTGTATTCGCAGCTGGCGGCGGACGCGCCGACGCGGATCAACAGCACGATGCAGATCGGCGATAAGGCCACGGACGGCTGTGGCCCGGTGGGGCCGTGGATTGCCACAGCCGAGGAGGTCGGTGATCCGCACGATCTGATACTGGTTACGCGGCAAGACGGGCTGCTGCGGAACCGGTCCCATTCGGGTGCGTACATCGTCGGGGTGGAGGAAGCGGTGGAACGGCTCTCGCACCGGTTCCCGCTGCTGCCGGGGACGATTGTCTCGCTGGGCGCGGCCGGCTGGGACGGAATCAGCGACGAGCCGGTGGACCGCTCGTCGGGGCGCTCGGTGCTGGAGGTGGAGGCGGAGCGGATTGGGGTGCTGCGGACGCCGTTGATCTACCCGGAGGCCGAGGAGCAGGCCGCGCGGGAGGGTGGCAGCCCCTACATCTTCGTGGGGAGCGTTGACGGGACGACGCCGCTGGACCGCTGGGAAGCGGACGACAGTAGCGCGACGACGCTGACCGGTTTGCCGGCGCCGCGGGGATTCTGGACGCTGTTCGGCAACCAGCGAGAGGCCGCAGAGAACGAGATCGAGCAGACGGACTCTCCGGAGTTGCCGGCGGCGGTGGCGTATCCGACCGCAACACTGCGCCTCCTGCCGGCCGCGACGGGCAATGACGGCGAGGCGGCGGTCATGGAGGTGTTGCCGGATGCCGGCGCGGTCCGGGTGACTTGTCACTTGGCGATGGTCATCGGGCCGGAACCGGCGTATGCGGAGCCGGCAGAGTCGGCGTCGCAACGGGTGGCCGGCTACGCGACGTTGCTGTCCGTCCAGGACGCGGGAGTGGAGGAGCGGCTGGCTCTGCCCACGACCGACTACGAGCGACGGTTTGCGACGTTTTTCGGGTATTGCGGGGCCGGGTACCACGCGCTGGCACCGGCGACGGCGGTGGCCGATCCGGGGACGCCGGCCGGGGAGGCCGGGCGGGCGGTGGTGCTGCGCGTCGGCGACCGGGTGTATGCGGCGACGACGGCTGCGTATCGGCACTCGCCGGCAGCGGTGGTAGAGCATCTCAGTCGGGCGCTGACGCTGCTGCCCGGCGACGTGATCGGACTTGGCCCGCTCGGCCCGGCGGTCACACTCCCGGCCGAGGGGCTGGCCGATGGGGTGGCGGTCAGGGCCGAGATCGAGGGGCTGGCGGCGGTGGACGTGCGGGTACGGCGGGCGGCGGCGAGCGGCTGAGGGGCGGAGGGCGGACCTACCCCCTGGCCCCTTCCCTAATGAAGGTTGCGAACTTGATTAGATAGTGTGTTGACCCCCACCCTGACCCTCCCCCGTCCCGACAGGGGAGGGAACACACCCGTCCCCCCGCCGCAGCGGGGGACCATAGGGAGGCTACATCCCACTACCTGATTAAGTTGTCAACTTTCATCAGGGAAGGGGAATGGCGGTTCTGGGGAGGTCTCCTGAGGAGCCGGGGTGCTACATCATGGGGGGCATGGCGACGGCGAGGGAGGCCTCGATGTCCCAGACGGCTTGTGAGACGGCCTGGCCGATCAAGTCCAGCTTCCGCACCTGGTCAATGCGGGTGGCGGCGCGTTCCAACTCGCGCCTGGACAGCAACTCTCTGAAGAGGCCGCAGACATCGGCGAGAGCGATGATGACAATATCGCGCGGATCGGGGATTTCGTCGCTGAACAGCACGCCCATGATCCGCAGCTTGACTTCGCGGTCCACCTTGCCGTCAATGATGGGATAGCGCCGGGCGCGGAACACCCAGAGGAAGCGATCGTCGCGCTGCTGGAGAATGCCGGCCGCGATGAGGCGGTCGAGGGCGCGGGCGCGAATCTCGTAAGCGTACTCGGCGACATATTCGACCCAATAGCGGGCGTCGTGGCTGGACTCGCCGACGGGAGTCGACTCGGCGATATTGGCGAGGGTGGGATCGAGCAGATCGTCCCCGGTGGGGGTTTTGTCGAGCAGAATGAGCCGTTCGGTATCGGTGTCAATGCGGTTTTCCAGAGCCAAGTCCATCAGGACGGCGCCGGCGAGCGCACACTGCAACGACAACTCGGAAACGGGCGCGAAATCTCCGTTTTCGTCGTGGAGCAGGAGAAGCATGATCTCTTCGGCAAATCTCAGCATTGGACTCGCTCCTTTGTCGTACTGTTTGGGAGTTAGCGCACCTGCCGTCAGTGTACCCGTTCCGGCCGGCTTTTGGCGATGTTCGGACGGAGGCCTCACCCCCGGCCCCCTCTCCATCGCCGAGCGATAGAGAGGGGAGAGGGCCGCTCTCGCGGGAATGACGGGCCGGGGAGGCCGGAACGGTCGGTGTCTTATGGGTGCGGACGCTCGTGGGTATGATAGGGGTGGAACAGACGGTGGCGTGGGACCTAACCCCCGGCCCCTTCCCTCCAGGGAAGGGGAGGTATCGGCGTGGACCGGAGAGAGGGATGTGATGGCGGTCGCGGGGCCGGCTGGCGCGGCGCCGAGGCGCTGGGTAGAACGGCTGATTGCCGACCTCTTCGCGCAGGAGGACATGGTCTATACCGTCGTGGCCGGGGAGAGCCTGTCGTTTGCCGAGCTGATGGGACGGAGCACGCCAGAGTTTGCGGGCGATTGGTGGACGGTCGAAACGCCGAGTTGGCACATCCACGCGCGGATCGGGGCGATCGGGATGGTCCGGTTTGTACGCGAGCCGAGCAACCACAGTCCTGGTGAGGAAAGTCTATCGGTGGCGCTACGTGGCACCCAGGGCGAGCGGCTGTTGGTGGCCTACTTCGTGAATCTCTATGATCGGGTGACAAAGCAGCCTCGCGTGGCTGCTTTCGGGCGGTGGGAGGCGCTGAAGGCGCGCTATGGTGGTCAGGCTGAGTACACTCTGGTAGACGGTGAGCCGGTGGGTTGGACCTAACCCCCGGCCCCTTCCCTGGAGGGAAGGGGAGTCGGCGCGGCGACCGATGGCTATGCATGGTCCTGGATTGCGGCGGAAGCCGCAATGACGGGCGGCGGGGTAGGGCCGATGGTGGCGAGGTCGGCGGGGAGCGGATGAGGAGGATGGGAACGATGGCAGAACGCGGGCCGAACGTGGTGTTGATTATCAGTGACCAGCAGCGGGCGGATACGATGCCGGGCGTGCGGGCAGCCGATGTATCCACGCCGCACCTGGAATGGCTGGCGGCGCAAGGCACGCTGTTTCGCCGGGCCTACTGTGTGACACCGATGTGCTCACCGGCGCGGGCGTCGCTGCTGTCGGGGCTGTATCCGCACTCGACGGGCATGGTTTCCAACCACCAGGAGCGACCCATCTCGAACGAGCTGCACCTGTCGCCGGACGTGCGCCTGCTGGCCGACTACCTGCAACCGCTGGACTACGCCTGCGCGTATACCGGCAAGTGGCATCTGGGAACCGGCAGCGACCGGCGGGGCTTCCGCGATTTCGTCACGCGAGCGAGTGACTACGACGTGGACGGGCCGGAGCAGAACGACATCCTGCGATTTACGGAGCGGATCGGCGTCACAATCGGCGGTAAGCAAGGCGGCCACGACGCGGACCCGGCGCAGTTCGACCGCCGGACGAAAATCGGGCCCTCCCTGCTGCCGCTGGCCTATCACCCCTCGATGCTGGATGCGCGGGCCGCGGCGCGATTTATTCATGGGATGGCGACGGACGAGCGGCCGTTTTGTCTGGTGTATTCGTGCCACGAGCCGCATCCGGCGTTTGTCAGCCCGCGCCCGTTCGACCGGATGTACGATCCGGCCGACATGCCGCTGCCGGAAACCCGCCACGACAACGTGGGGCCGCGGCTGCTGCGAAACCGGGCGGACTGGCAGCTGAGGCCGTCCCACCCGTTCGACGATGACGACCTGCGGGCGATGTGGGCCGGGTACTACGGGGCGGTGAGTTATGTGGATCACCTCGTCGGGGTGATCTTGGCGGCGCTCGTCGAGACGGATCAGTTCGACGAGACGCTGTTTATCTTCACCTCAGATCATGGGGAGATGCTGGGCAGTCACGGTCTACTGGCCAAGGGGGCGGTGCTGTACGAGGAGCTGATGAACATCCCGCTGTTGATCCGCCCGCCGGGAGGGCTGGCGGCGGCGCATCGCACGGACCGGCTGGTGACGCACGTGGACCTGGTGCCGACAATTCTCAACTGGTGCGGCGCGCCGGTACCCGGAGAACTGCAAGGCGCTGACATCGGCGCGCTGGCGCGCGGCGACGACGAGCCGGTCCACGACGGGATTGCCCTGGAGTATCACTCCTCCAACTGGGGGGAGCGGCCGGCGCCGCTGCGCGCCTGGCGGACGGAGGACTGGAAGTACGTGGCGACCGACGGCGGCGATGACGAGCTATACGATCTGCGCGCGGACCCGCTGGAACGGCACAACCTTATCGGGCAGCCGGCAGCGGCGGCGGCGCGGGGGCAGATGCGGGCGGCGCTGGCGGCGTGGCTGGAGCAGACGGGCGATGCCTGGCCGGAGGTGCCGGTGTCGGACCGGGAAGTGCCAAAGCAGGCGGGTGGGCCGTGGGGGCGGACCTAACCCCCGGCCCCTTCCCTGGCAGGGAAGGGGAGCGATGGCGGCGCCGGTCCGCCGCTGCCTGGTAGGGAAGCAACTGTCTTGAAAGTCAAGCGGAATGACTGACGACCAGCGGGGACCGGTCGGCCCAGGGCGAGCCGTGCTTCAGCATCGCGTTGAGGATCACCAGCAGCTTGCGCATGCAGGCCGTCAGCGCCAGCTTCTTCG
>JAJDZR010000053.1 GCA_022824545.1 Chloroflexota bacterium | reverse complement strand
GTAGATGCGGTTGGCTACGTTGTAGCCCGATGTGTTGACTACTATGAGGGGTGTACGCTCATCCCAGAGCGAGAAGCCTCTACAGTTTCCCGAACCCAACGGAAGCCTGAAAACGGGAATGCCCTGCACTTCGAGGGCTTGCTGCCACATTCGAAAGGCCATGCCGTAGTCCCGCCAGTTGACCTGCACATCAGCGGGTACGTTGAAGAATGCGCGCGCTGCCAGCCCAGCACGCTCATGGTGGTCGCCGGCGGCAATCGCTGGAAACTTGGGCCTATCCTGGCCTAGCTCCTCCATGACCCAGGCTGCGGCTCGCTGCAAACGACGGGCTAACCGTAACCCGTCAGCCTCCCGGCGTGTTAAGCGAGGCCTCATCGCACCAGGTGCTACTCTGAACTGGCTCTCAAGGGATGGCGCCTCAGGGGGACCGGCCAGGAAGAAGACTGCCGATGGCCGTTTCAAGGTGCTGACGATCTTTCCGAACTCGGTCTTTCCAGGATGCGCTCGTTCCTCTTCCCATGCGTAGACGCACGCTGAAGGCACCTTCAGTAGCTCGGCGAAGTCCTCTTCCGTGAGGCCCGCCTCGCGGATGGCCCACTTCAGCACAGCGCCGGTAATGGGTACTGGGGTTGGCTTCTTGGGCATAGCTTCCTCTGCCCCACGCGGGGAGTCTCCTTTGGTTGACAAACCACGAGAGATTACCGGACCACAATACCACAGAGTCCAATGACAGCGTGTCACAGGCGTCTTGATAACGGTGAGGCATCGGCGGCGGACATGCTATGCTGAATAGTGGGAGGTAGGCTGACACCGTTGGTGGTCTGTCACCGTGAGTTTGGGGGCGAGGAAGGTGGAAGATGGGTGCGCTGGTGGGTCGTTTGTTGAAGGCCGGGTTGGTGGTCGTTCCCAGCATGGTGATCGGGGTGGTAATCGGTATCGCAGTGCAGGCCGGCTTCCTCGGAGCGAATGGCACTCCGCTGATCGGCGGGGAGACCATATCCGGCCGGTGGATTACACCGTTCGATAGTGGCACGTCATACAACCGCAGCGCGATCTTCGACGAGGAGCAGTTGCGGGGACTCTACGAGTCCGTGGGACCGGCCATCGTGAGTGTGACCGGGCCGTCGGCGAGAAGAGGAGGACAAGGCACCTCGTCGGCCTCCGGCATCGTCATTGATGCCGAGGGCCACGTGCTCACGAACAATCACGTTGTCGAGGGCTTGAGAGGCCAGATTGAGGTGGTGTTGGCCGGTGGCCGGCGTGTGCCGGTGGAGG
The DNA here is from genome assembly GCA_022824545.1 of Chloroflexota bacterium. GTDB lineage: Bacteria > Chloroflexota > UBA11872 > UBA12225 > JAJDUF01 > JAJDUF01. The sequence goes on along the minus strand of JAJDZR010000053.1, from coordinate 1,848 downwards.
TGCTGGGGCGTGATCCGGGCAACGATCTGGCCGTGCTCAAGGTGCATGTGCCCGGAGGCCGACTACCGGTGGCGCCGCTGGGCGACTCGTCGCTGGTCCGACCGGGTGACCTCGCCGTCGCCATCGGGAATCCGGTCGGGCTAGAGCGGGCTATCACCGTCGGTGTCATCAGCGGGCTGGACCGGAACCTCCCCCGTCGTGGCTACCGGCGGTCCCTGCGCCAGCTACTTCAGACCGACGCAGCGATCAACCCTGGTAACTCCGGCGGGGCGCTGCTCAACTCGCGCGGCGAGGTCGTCGGCATTAACACGGCCATTGATGCCTCACAGGGCAACTTGCCCAGCTTTGGCGGCATCGGATATGCCGTCCCGATCAACATTGCCCTCCGCTATCTGGAGCGCATGAAGAATGGCGAGGTCATCGAGCATCCCTTCCTGGGTTTGAGCGGAAACGTGATTACTGCGGCGCGAGCCAACCAGCAGGGACTGCCGGTGAACCACGGCATCCTCATCGTAGGGGTTCAAGAAGATGGTCCGGCAGCTCAGGCTGGCCTGTGTGCCCGCGATATTGTGACCCGCATTGATGGCCGGCGCCTGCTTTCGATGGATGACTTGGGCGGCTATCTCGATGCCGAGCGGACCGTCGGAGACATCGTAGAGTTGACGGTGCTCCGCGGAGACGACGAGTTGACGTTGAAGATAACGCTCGGTCCGTGGCCGGACCAGTTTGGCCGAAACAACACGGACACCTGCTCATAAGGAGCCAACGCAGTGACCACCTCCGCCAAGATCGTCCAGCTCAATATCTCGCCGGGCGGCGTGCCCAAGCTGCCCGTGGCCGGTGCCAGCGTCGGGCTGCTCGGACTCGACGGCGACGGCCATGACTACCACCGGCACGGCGGCCGCAACCGTGCCGTCGTGCTGTTCGGCCTGGAGCAGATCGAGCGGTTGCAAGCGGACGGCCACCCCATCACGCCGGGGGCTATTGGGGAGAACGTGACCACCGCCGGGCTGAACTACCGTGCCCTGCGCGTCGGTGATCGCCTGCGGTTGGGTGAGCGCGTCGTGCTCCGGCTCACGGGCCACGCCGACCCATGCTCGAAGATCGCTGGCGCATTTGCCGACGGGGACGTGAGCCGGGTGCGGGAAGCCAAGCACCGCGGCATGAGCCGCGTGACGGCGTGTGTGCTAACGACCGGCGAGGTCGCGCCTGGCGACCCTATCGAGGTCCTGCCGCGGCCGAGCAGCGGGTAGTAGCCCCGCCACCAACGCCGTAGGGGCGCAACATGTTGCGCCCGTCCCCCCGCCGCAGCGGGGAGGCCAGTTCCCCCTCAATGCCGGTGGCAGTCGGCGCACTCTTTTTTCAGGAAGGCCGGGGTGTGGTGCGAGGGCGGCAACGACGGGCGCGAGTGGCACTTGGTACACCAGCCATCGGGGACATCGGCACGAATCGGCTCCTCGAAGTTGCCGGTGAAGTGGGCCACCAGCTCGCGGCTACCCTGGATTTGTGCGCCGATGATGCCCCCGATCCCCGGTGCGCTGTGGCACTCGATACACGTCGGGTGGTGCTCGGCGAACCCCGACCGCAGCCACGTCTCGTAAGCCGGCTTGATCTCGTGGCACGAGGCGCAGAACTCCGGCGATTGCTCTAGCGTATACGCTGCCGTGCCGGCCGCGAGTCCCAGCACCAACGCAACTACGGCCGCGAGCGCGAGACGTTTGCCGATGCTCATGTCCGGGTCCTACCTGTAGCCGGGCCACCTGGCCGGCGCCGCGCACTCCTGCGTTATCCTATAGGCCACGTGAAGCGGGCAGCGTGACGGATTGGGAGCGGTGCGCGTACCAACAC
>JAJDZR010000077.1 GCA_022824545.1 Chloroflexota bacterium | reverse complement strand
CCATGTGGAGAGGGGGCTGCTGCTGTCATGCCCGCGTGGGCGGGAATCCAGGGCGTCCACCAGGGACGCCCCTACGAGATTGGCGGTGCCATGGCAGTGCCGGGTGGATGCTGTAGGGGCAACCCTTGTGGTTGCCCTCGTCCCCCTGCCGCCGTGGCGCCGCGTCTTATCGGAAGTAGCTGAGGAGCAGAGTAGGTGACGGCTGGGGCGACACGACTGATCTGGCGGCAGTGGCTCGGCGTGTGGGCGCTGTGGACCGTGCTGGCGGCGGTGGGCGGGGTCGCTGGCGGCGCCGCAACCTGGTCCTGGGCTACCGAGGTCATTGCGCGTGGCTTCGTGGCGGCGGGCCGGACCGCCGACATGGCCGCGGCGCTGGCGCTGGCCGGACTGGTGACCGGTGCCGCGGCCGGAGTGGTCGGCGGGCTGGGCGAATGGCTGCTCCTCCGCCGCCGGATGGCTCGCGCCGGCCGGTGGATCGTGGTCACGGCCGTCGGCCGGGCCGTCGGCTGGCCCTTGGCGCTGACCGTCGGCTGGTTGTGGAGCGAGTTGATCGTCGGCAGCACGGGTAGCGGTACGGCCGGCATCCTGGGGCTGGACGTGGGCGGCCTGGTCGGTGGCAGCGTCGTCGGTCTGAGCCAATGGGTTGTGTTGCGCCGCTGGGTAGCGCGTAGCTCGCTCTGGATAGCCGCATCGGCGGTCGGCGGCGCGGCGGGGATCGGCTTGAGCCAATATGTCGCCCAAGCTGCCGCCGGGGGCGTCGTCGCGGGCGGCCTCGCCTGGGTCGGCGCAGTCGGCGTGGCCGCGGCCGGTGTCGGGGCCGTGACCGGCGTGGCCCTGGTGCTGCTGCTCGCGCCGCCGCACGGTCACGCCCGGCAGCCTGTCGCCCGGTGGCCGGATCGGCTGCGCCGCGCCGCACCGGCCGTGGTCACGCTGCTGCTGGTGAGCGTCGGGTTGGCCGTGCCCAGCTGGTATTACGCCGCCGTGGTGCAATCCGCAGCCATCCGACCGATGCCCACTCTTCTGTCCCAAACGCGCTTGGAGGCGGCCGTCGCGCCTGCCGGCTCCAAGATCGTCATCGCCGGTGGCTTGGTCCTCGACGTCAGTGGCGGGAGTAGAGACCTGGAGCCGAGCGCGGCGGTGGACATCTACGATGCGGCGACCGGGACGTGGACGGCCACAGAGCTGTCTCGCTCGCGCAGTATGCTCGCTGCGGCCGGGGTGGGGAGCACCGCACTCTTCGCCGGCGGTCACGACGGCAGCGTAGACAGCGCGGTGATAGACATTTACGATGGCGCTACCGATAGCTGGAGCACGGCGAAACTGTCCGAGCTACGCACCGGGATCGTCGCAACCACCGTGGGGACCAAAGTCCTCTTTGCTGGCGGCTGTCTCAACGATAGCTGCTCTCGCTTATCCGAGGTCGTGGACATCTACGATACGGCGACCGGCGTCTGGACGACCGCCGCCCTTTCGGAGGGCCGCGACAACTTGGCGGCCACGCGGATCGGCAGCAAGGTCTTCCTCGCCTATGGCCCCGGCGCCGTCGTCGAGATTTACGACGATAGCACCGGCGCGTGGAGCACTGCCCCGCTCTCGCTGGAGCGCGTGGGGCTGGTCGCCACCAGCGTCGGCTCCAAAGCGTTCTTCGCCGGGGGGCAGATCGGCAAGTATCGCGCCGACAGTGGCCGCGTGGACATCTACGACGCCAGCACCGATACGTGGAGTACCGCCAAACTGCCCTGGGCCGGCGGCGCCGACCTGGCGGCGGGGACGGTCGGCTCCAAAGCCTTCTTTGCCGACGGGCCGCGGGGCATCGTGGATATTTACGATGATCGCACCGGCACGTGGAACACCGCTACTCTCTCCCAGCGGCGGCACGGGCTGGCCATGGCCATCGTAGGCACGAAAGCCTTTTTCGCGGGTGGCCATGATCTCAGCCACTATAGCGACGTGGTAGACGTGTACGACGCCAGCACCGGTGACTGGACGACGACCAGCTTGTCAGAGGGGCGGCTCTTGCCGGTAGCCGGTAGCGCCGGTACCGCCGTCGTGGTCGCCGGGGGCAATGCGGACCGAAATATCAGCGGCGTGGTGGACACGTTCGACACCGCTACCGATACCTGGACCGATGCCGGCTCGAACCTCCGGCGCCTGCTCCGCGACCTCCGCGAGCGTGGGAATCCCAGTCCCCTTGCGGCGCGCTGGAAGGGGACCGATACCTAATCGCGGTCCGCTTGCCGACGGCGCAGCTCCGCCTCCAGCTGTCGGATGCGCGCCTCGGCCGCCAGCCGGTCCGCCTGCTCGCTGGCCACACGGTGTTCGGCGGCCTCACGCGCTGCCCGCTCCCTCAGCCGGCCGGCCTGCTCGCTGGCCGCACGGTGCTCAGCGGCCTCGCGCGCTGCCCGCTCCGCCAGCCGCTCGGCCTGCTCGACGGCAGCTTGGGCTTCGTAGGCGTCGCGCTCCGCCAGCCGCGCCGCCCGTTCCTGCTGCCAGTTGGTCAGGTAGCTGTTCGTCGCCGGGTCGTACAGCCGCGGCCAGTTATCATCCCAGCACAGGCTCAACCCCAGCACCGCGCTGTACCCCTTGAGAATGCCGTCCGGCGCCGTGGTTAGCGCAATGGGTCGGTACCCCCCGGCCACCAGCCGGTCCCCGGCCAGCTTCGCCCCATGATACGCGCCATCCTGCGGATCGAAGCGCCAGTATTCCGGCACGCCGATGCGCGCATAGATATCGCGCTTCCGGCCTACATCCTCCCGCCCGGTACTGGACGAGCCGATCTCTAACACCCAATCCGGCGGCTTGCCCACCTCCCAGGACAGGTACAGCTTGCGTGGCCGGATCGCTTGCGCGTCCACGCCGAAGGCCAGGTACACGTCCGGAGAGACGCGCACGTTGAGATCGTCCGGGTCGTAGCAGAGGATCGTGTTGCTGCTGAGGAAGGTATCGGGGCGCTGACCGAAGTCAGTGAACCGACTGGCGAGCAGGCCGAGGAGCTCCTGCATGGGCTGTTCTTGTTCCATCGCGTCGGGCTTCAGGACCGGTTCGTCGGGGTTGTAGTCGAGGCGCGCGTAGTCAATCTCGCCCTGCCGGTGGTAGGGCCGCATGGTTGGCGTGGGTGCGGCTGCCGTGCTGGTCATGGTGAGTCTCGGAGCCGGGCGTGAATACAGAGCGATTATAACGCACACGCCTGGCGCCGCTGCGGCGGAGGGCCGGCAGTTCCCTCCCCTGTCGCAACGGGGGAGGGCGAGGGTGGGGGCTGCGCCGGCTACTCAGGAAAGCTGTTGCTGCCGGACGGCGCATGCCAGAGGTCCGGCGCGGCGGGATGCAGTGCCTCGGCCCAGGCGTCGAGCACGTTCCGATCCGCTTGATGGCGGGCCACCGCCTGCTCGACTGCCGCGCCCGACCAACCGGCGCGGACCAAGGCGTCTAGCTCGTCGCGCACGGCCGCGCAGGACGGATCGGCGGCCCGGTCGTGCAGCTCCTGCGGATCGTCGTCCAGGTTGAACAGCACGGGAGCCGCATACCCGTGGTAGCGCACGAGCTTCCACGGGCCGCGCCGGATCATCCGGCTGGGCGGAAAGCCGGAGACGTGCATGCTCTCCGCGTAGACTTCCGGCTGCCACCCGGCCGGCGGCCCATGCCCCTCCAGCAGCGGAGTGAGTACCCGGCCGGTGGTGTGGGGCAGGACCGGGCCGCCACCGAGCGACGCAAACGTCGGCGCCAGGTCAATGAGGCTGACCGGATCGTTTACCGTGGTGCCGCTGGCAAACCGCTCCGGCCAGGAGGCGATCAGTGGCACCCCGACCGAGCCTTCGTAGAGCGTGCTCTTGTGCCACAGTCCCAGTTCGCCCAGCATGTCGCCATGATCGGAGGTGTAGAAGACGGCCGTTTGCTCACGGAGACCCGTCTCGTCGAGCGCCGTCACGATCTGCCCGACCGCCTCGTCAACCATCGTCACCATGCCGTAGTAGCCGGCGCGCGCCGCGCGTTGCTGATCGGGCGTGGCCTCATCGAACCCCTTATCCTCGCGCCACTTCTGCACGGCCGGATGCTGCGCCGCGCGCGCTCCGGCCGGCACGGGCGGCAAGACGACCCGGTCCGCGTACTCGTCGTAGAGCGGACGGGGCGCAATATAGGGAGCGTGCGGCAGGACCAGGCCCACCACGAGGCAAAACGGCCGGTCGGACCCTTGCGCGGCGCGGTCGCGCACGAAACGGACGGCGGCCGCGGTCACGTCACGGTCGTAGGCTTGGAAGCCGGTGCGCCCCGGCCCGACAAACTCCAGGCTGCTCCGGCTCTGACCTTGCGAGGAATACGGGATGTCCCCCAGCGTGCGGTGGGGATAGCCGTCCGTCGGTCCGCTGACGTCGCCCATTACGCGCTCGGTGAAGCCGTGGCGCTGGTCCGGCCCCTTGAAGTGCATGCGACCGGACAGCACGGTGTCGTAGCCGGCAATCGCCAGGGCGTGTGCGAAGGTCGGGATGTCGGAGGCAAAGGTGCAGCTGTTCGACCACACCTGGATTGCGGAACAGCTCTGGCCCGTGAGGAAGGTGGCGCGGGACGGCACGCAGAGCGGCGATCCGGCATAGGTCTGCGCGAACCGCACGCCCTCCGCCGCCAGTCGGTCGAGGTGCGGCGTGCGGATGACCGGATCACCGGCACAGCCCAGCACCCGTGGATTGTGCTGATCGGACATCACGACGACGAGGTTGGGACGCGTTTGCTCCGGCATGTCCGGTGTGCTCCTTAGCGACTAGCTGTCAGCTATCAGCCATCAGCTATCAGCCGTCAGCGGTCAGCTTGAGGCTGGTACTCCTGCGAGAGTGGGAATCCAGGCACCTGTACGGCCGCCCACTGCCTCCCCTTCCCTGCCAGGGAAGGGGCCGGGGGTTAGTCCGCCCTATGATCTTACCGCAGGACCGCTCCTGGTAGCATGTCCACCATGAACGCGCCGGACAGAAAGGAGCGGCCATGATCGAGGTATTGAACGGCGTCCCGAATCCGCGGGTCGAGGAGGCCGTCCTATTTTCTTTCGACGATGTGAGTATCCCGTTCACGGCCGGATTACGGCGGCATCTGATCGGGAGTAAGCAGCGCGGTCGCAACCCCGTGGTTATACCGCCCGGACCGCCGGGTAGCCCGGACGATTCGCGGACGCGGTTCTATGGGACGGTCATTCCCGTCGGCGACACGCTGCGGATGTGGTACATCGCCGAAAACAATCTCGACGGGCCGCGCGAGTATCGCACCTGCTACGCCGAGAGCCGCGACGGCGTGCATTGGGAGCGGCCGGCCTTGGGGCTGATCGAATTCAATGGCAGCACCGCGAACAATCTCGTTGATCTGCTCGGTGGCGCGCGCGGGATTGTCGCCCTGCCGATGCTGTACGAGCCGGACGACCCCGATCCGAACCACCGCTACAAGGTAGCTTTCGAGTGCGGGCAGTACGCCGGGCAGCTGTCCGTCGCCTACAGCGCCGACGGCCTGCGGTGGACGGAGTCGCCGAACAACCCCGTCGGTGGCTACATGGAGATGACCGGCATCATCCGGCACAACGGCTGCTACTACGTGAATGGCCACGGCGGCGCGCATTTCAGTGTCGCGCGCAACCTGGTCACCTACGCCTCCTACGATTTCGAGCACTGGACGCAGGCGTCCTGCCTCGGTTTCTACCGGGACCGCTTGCCCGTCCTGGCGATGCAGGATATTGCCTCGCGGGGTACGGCCGGGGAGCAGGTGCATTTGGGCGCCGGACTCTGGGACCGTGGCAACGTGATCCTCGGGGTGTACGATGCCTGGCACGGTCCACCAAGCGGAGATCGGATGCAGGTGACGATGGACCTGGGGCTGGTCATCAGCCACGACGCGCTCCACTACCGCGAGCCGATCCCTGAGTTTCGCTTGGTACCGGCGCTAGAGGAGCAGGCCGGGTCGGGTACGCTGAAGCCGGAGGCGGGTCTACCCCCGCTGACACTCGCGCCGTCGCTCAGTCACGGTCAGGGGATGCTCAACTGGGGTGACGAGACGATGCTGTGGTACGAGGCGTGGGTGGACGGCGGTATTCGCCTCGCGCGCTGGGAACGCGACCGGCTGGGCTTCCTGCGCGCATTCAATCCCGAGGAGCACGGCTGGGGGCTACGCGCGGTTGATGACCGCCACTGCATCACCTGTCCGCTGCGGGTGAGTGAGGGGGCGGCGCGTGTCTATGCGAACGTGGACCGGGTGTGGGAGCACAGCGAGCTGATCGTCGAGGTGCTCGATGAGCAGTTCCGGCCACTGCCCGGCTACTCCGGCGAGGCCTGCGTGCCGCTGCGGGAGCCGGGGCTACGCCAGCCGGTGGTGTGGAAGGGCCGAGACAGCGTGAGTGACATTGCCGGCCCGTTCCGGCTGCGAGTGACGTTTGGCGGGGTGCGGCCGGAAGATGCCCGCCTCCACGCCCTCTACGTCGGCGAATAGCCGTTAGCTATCGGCCGTCAGCCATCAGCCATTAGCCGTCAGCCGGACGGTCAGACGCGCTGCTCCGGCGGCACGTCGGCGTAGTCCTGCGGGTCGTAGCCGATGGCGCGGCGGCCGTGCTCGAGGTCATAGAGCGGCCAGTTGCTATTGGAGACGCCGAATACGACCGCAAACGGAACCTCTAACTGATCGAGCGGCGCGATGATGGCTCGCTCGAACACACGCGCCGCGTCGCCGTGGCTGAGATGGTGGGGATGCTCCGGCTGGTCACGCTCCAGCCTGAAGTTGCCAATCCGCACCGCGACGACTTCCAGCCCGTGCTGGCTGGCGTAGATGTAACCCAGTCCCTCGCCGAATACCTTGCTGAGGGAGTAGAGGCTTTCCGGTCGCGGGAGCATCTCCATCGTGCGCTGTATCGCTTTGGGATATGGCGCGAGCAGCCCGGCGCGGCTGGCATAGGCCAGGCGGGGCACCCCGTTCTGCCGCGCCGCCTCGAAGACGTTGTACGTGCCGACGAGGTTGTCGTGCAGCACCTCATCCCATACGTGGGACATGCCGGCGAGGTGGATGATCGCGTCCATCCCCTCGCTCGCTTGGCGGACAAGCTCGTAGTCGGCCACGTCGCCCACGGTGGTGCGCGCCAAGTGCGGCATGGGGGCGCGATCCAGTCCGTATAGCTCGTAACGGTCGTGCAGTGCCTTGACCAAGGTCGTGCCAACCTTGCCCGCGGCGCCGGTAATTAAGACGCGCATTCGTTGCCCTCCTCGCTCCGTCATTCCCGCCTCGTCACTGCGGCTTCCGCCGCAGTCCATGTTTGCCCTTCGCGTACTACGCGCTCTCGTCCCAACCGGTGATGAAATCGTCTACGCCGAAGTTGGCTGGCATCTCATTGGACACGTATCGGGACTCGTTACCTTGGAAGCCGGGTGTGGGGTGTGCGGTAGCATCCTGGAGTCTGGCGTCGAGTGGTGCAAAGCGTTGCCACAGTAGCTCCGTCTCCTCCGGCGAGAACCGCCCGGCGAGGTCTTCCAAGAGGTAAAGGCTCACCCGCTGGTCTCCGACTGCTACGGCCCGGTCATTGCGCGGCAGACTGGCGATCTCCGGCCGTTTGAGGGCACGGATCTGCGCGGCCTTCTTCGAGAGCAGCACCACCGCGACCATCCGCCCCGTCTCGCCGGGATGCAGCAGCGCCAGCGTCTCGCGGAAGGTGGCTGCATCCTTGGCCAGCATGGCGCGGAACAGAGTCTCGATACGGTCGCGTTCCTGGGCGCCGAGTTGGGCGAAGCGCTCGAACTGCGCTCGCGATGCCGGTGAGAGGTGCTTGGTGAAGCCCAAGTCCCAGTAGAAGTGCGTGTCATAGGGGTAGAGTGCTCCGCCGAACGAGCGGTAGCCGAGATGGATAGTGCGCCGGAGCTTGGTGCTGTAGTCGCTCGGCCAGTGCAGGATCAGGTTGCTGTACACGACGCCGTCGCCGGCCTTCAGCCGCACCTGCACACCGCCGGGCAAGGGCGCCCGCGCGTTCTCGGTCAGCAGGCGCTCCTCTTCCGCCGTATTCGCGCGCCGGTGGCTGCCGGGCACCACCCACAGCACGTCATCGTCGTAGAGAGGGATGTTCCACTGGACGTAGCCCGGCGCATTGGCCAGCATGTCCGCTTGCAGTCCCCGCAGCGGTGCCAAGCGATCAGGAACCACATCCCGGTGCCAGGGATCGGGGCCGTGGTCGGTCGCCGGGTTAGACATGAGGAACATGCCTACGGGCGCGGCGTCCGGGGCCTGCATCAACTGGCGGCTGACGCCCAGCGTGTGATCGTGCAGGCTGAAGTCCACGGTATCGGCGGTGGCCGCGTCCACGACGGCGCTGAGCACCACGCGGGGCTGTTTGGGCTTGTAGTCCATCGCCACCGGCACGTCCCAGTCCAACTCACCGGCCCAGATGCGGTGCTGGCGCTCGACGATGGTTTCGTAGGTGGCGCGCAGGCTGTCCAGCTGCTCCGGTGGGACGACCTGCGGCAGGATGATGAAGCCGTCGTCGAGCAGTTGCTGTGGATTTACCTGCATCGGTCCACCCCGCTTCCCGTCCCCCGGCTCCGTCATTCCCGCGTGCGCGGGAATCCATGTCCTCCCGTCGCAACGGGGGGACCATAGGGGGGCCAGCCCCCATCTCCGTCCCCGCTGAGGATACCATCGCGCGGCCGTGCGGTCTCGCTGGCGCGTCGCACGGCCGGCGCTATACTGGCGAGCGTCGAGCGTAAGTGCCGGCCGCCGTTTCGCGGAGTGGGAAAACGATGGCAACCAAGCGACCCAAGAACATTCTCTTTATCTGGACCGACCAGCAGCGGCCCGATACCATCGGCGCCTATGGCAATCCCGATGTTGACACGCCCCATCTCGACCGCCTCCTGGAGCAGAGCAACTGCTTCGATCAGGCGTATTGCTCGCAACCCGTTTGTGCGCCGGCGCGCGGGACCGCGCTGACCGGTCTTTATCCGCACACGCACGGGGTTGTGTCGAATGGTATCCCGCTCGATGCGGATATTCCGGCGATTGCCGAGCTACTGGGGCCGGCCGGGCTGGTCAGCGGTCACATCGGGATGTGGCACCTGGCGCACAAGGCGCAGCCGCTGCGGCCCCAACGCGGGTTCGAGCGGTTCTGGGTCAGCACCGAGGACCAGTACACCGCCAGCCACGCGGCGGAGGGCTATAGCTCCTATCACGACTTCCTCCTCGCGCAGGGGTACACACCGTCCGATCCTCATAGCGACGGGACGATCTTCGCTCGCGCGACGACGACACGCCTGCCGGAGGAGGTCACCAAGCCCGCTTTTGAAGCCGCCGAGGCAATCCGGTTCTTGGAGACGTATGGCGCCGATCCGTTCTTGCTCGTCGTGGGCATCCACGAGCCGCATCCGCCGTGCCACAGCCCCTTCGACGACTACTACCGGCCGGAGGACATGACCTTGCCGGAGTCGTGGTACCTGCCGCTGGACCCGCGCGCCGCGCGGCACTGCCATACCGTGCGCCGAATCTACGCAGAGGAAGGCACCAAGGACATCTATTCCAACGACGAGTGGGGCTGGAAGGAAGCCAAGGCGCGCTATTGGGGGCTGTGTAGGCTCGTTGATCGGAGTGTGGGCAAGGTGCTGCAGCGCCTGGATGACTTGGGCCTGGCCGACGATACCATCGTGGTCTACACGGCCGATCACGGCCACCTGCTAGGTGAGCACCGGATGTGGAACAAGGGCGTGCCCTATGAGCCGTCGGTGCAGGTACCGCTCCTGCTGCGCGTGCCGGGGCTACCGCCGCGACGCATCACCACGCCGGTGAGCCTCGTCCGGCTGATGCCGACGCTGCTGGAGTTGATGGGGCTGCCGATCCCGGCGCACATCCAGGGCACCAGTCTCGTGCCCTTGCTCACCGCCGGCGATACTGCGCCGGACGAGGAAGCGGTCTTCATCGAGTGGAACGGGCCGTGGAAAGGCGGTGGCGTCTATTCCGACGTGGCGGTGCGGACGATCCGGCAGGGACGCTGGAAGCTCAATGTCTCGGCCAACGGCGACTGCGAGCTACACGATTTGCAAGACGACCCGGAGGAGCTGCGTAACGCCGTCGCAGATCGGGGGCGCGCGCAGACCGTCGGCCGGCTGTTTGACCGACTACGGCAGTGGCAGCAGGAAACGGACGACCCGGTTGTGCTGCCACACCCCTTGGGGCACTGACGACATGAATGATCCGCATCTGACGGGCCAAAGCCGCACGGATAGTGTCGGGCGTAGTGCGGCTTTGGATCGTCACCGCCCGCGCTACCATTTCCTGCCCCCGTCGGGGTGGATGAACGACCCCAACGGCCTCATCCAATGGGAGGGGCGCTACCACCTGTTCTACCAGTACTCCCCCGAGTTCGGCGACGTGCCCGCCTCGCACCGCGCTGCCACCCTCAAGCACTGGGGCCACGCCGTCAGCGACGATCTCGTGCATTGGGAGCACTGGCCCGTGGCGCTCACGCCCACGCCCGGCGGTGCGGACAAGGACGGCTGCTATTCCGGTTGCGCGGTGGACAACGACGGTGTCCCGACTCTCGTCTATACCGGCGTATTCCCGCAGTGCGCCTGCATTGCGACCAGTGATGATGGGCTGGTGACCTGGGAGAAGCATCCGGCCAACCCGGTGGTGGCCGCGCCGCCGCCCGGACTGGCGGTGCCGGGCTTCCGTGACCACTCAGTATGGTCGGAGTCCGACGGCTGGCACCAGGTGATCGGCAGCGGTATCCGCGGCGTCGGCGGCACGGCCCTGCACTACACGTCGCCTGACTTGATTCACTGGCGCTATCGCGGGCAGCTCCTCACGGGCGACGCGGAGTTGACCGGCGCGATGTGGGAATGTCCCGATTTCTTCCCGCTGGGTGACAGGCACGTACTGATGGTATCTGCTCATCCGGGTGCTACCGCCGTCGTCTATTGGGTCGGTCCGTATGCCGCCGGTGACTACGACGGTGTGTACCGGGGCCGGGTGGACCTGGGCACGTGTTTCTATGCGCCGCAGTCCATGCAGGACGACCAAGGGCGGCGGCTGATGTGGGGCTGGCTCCGTGAAGGTCGGCCAGCGGCGGCCCAGCAGGCCGCCGGCTGGTCGGGCACGCTCTCCTTGCCGCGCGTGCTCGATCTCGATGCTGCGGGACGGCTGCGGTCGGCGCCGGCCCCGGAGCTGACGGCGCTGCGCCACCGGCACCACACGGTTGGCTCACTCGACCTCAGCGGCGACCAGGCGCATACGTTGGCGGGAGTCACCGGCCGGTCGCTGGAGATCATTGCCGAGTTCGCCCCCAGTGCGACGGGCAAGGTGGGCCTCGGCGTGTTCTGCTCGCCCGACGGCGCCGAGCAGACGCAGATTACCTACAACTTCGTGAACGACCGTCTGGAGTTGGATTGCCAGCAGTCCAGCCTCGACCTCACGACGGATCGTGGGGTGAGCGGCGGGCCGCTCTTCCGCGACGCGAACGCTCATCTGCGCCTGCACGTGTTCCTCGACGGCTCGGTGATCGAGGTCTTTGCGAACGGGCGAGCAGCGGCGACCCGGGTGTATCCCACTCGCCCCGACAGCGTGGGTGTGACCGTGTTCGGTTGCGAGCCACGCGGGAGCGAGTTGTACGACATCCCGGCAGACCTGCGGCTCACCTCGCTGGAAGCCTGGGAAATGAGCGCCATCTGGGATGGTACGGAGGCGATCCCGGAGGGGCTTTAGGTCACCACCACCCAACCTGGGAAGAGCCAACTCTTGGATTCCCGCGAAAGCGGGAATGACGGTTTTGCGAAGGTCTCCTGTACGGGTCAGTGGCCCCCCCGCAGTGCGGGGGGACGGGCACAACATGTTGCGCCCCTACGGCTTCACCCGTACCTACCCCAGTCAGGATGGGGCCGGGGAAGGCCTCGCTACCAGCGCGTGAGGGGGTGGGCGCGGTCGGCGAGCGGCAGGGGTACGCGCTCGCCGGTGCGGTGCGCGTCGTAGACTGCGTGGATCATCTCCAGCGACCAGCGTCCGTCATGACCGCTACTCAACGGCTTGCGATCCTCGGCGATGGCTTCTAGCAGGTCGCGCACGATGTAATGGTTGCCGGTGTGCTGGCCGCCGCCCGAGGTACCGGGCGGTGGCGGCAACGGGTCCACCTCGATCTGATCCCAGCGGGCATCGCCCGATTCGTCCACGAGTGGGCCGGAGTACGGCCGCGGATAGTGGTGCAGGGTCCGGACCCGCAGGCTCAGGATGCCCTCGCTGCCGCAGAGGTCGAAGCCGAAGGCCGGTGAGCCGTCATCGTCGGCAAAGTTGGTGCCGGCGTAGCTTTCGTAGGTGGCGATCACGCCGTTGGGGAAGCCATAGGCTGCCCACAGCCCGTTGCCGGCGATCAGCCCGATCTCACCGGCGCCCTCCTGAACATCGGCGGCGGTAGCTTCGCGCCCGTCCTGCGTGACGCGAGCCTGGCACCACTCGGGGTCGGCGTTGGTCATAAAGCGCATCTGGTCGAAGATGTGGGTGCCGAGGACCATCGTGTCCTGTCCGCCACCCCGCGCGTCCATCTTCCCATAGCCCCGAATCAGCCGCAGCCGGCCGATGGCGCCCTCGTGCAGGAGTTTGCGGGCGTGGACGTGGTAGGGCGAGACGCGGTTCTGGTGTGCGATGGCGATTTTCACGCCCTTGGCGTCGGCGGCCGCCAGCATGCGATCCGCCTCCTCAAGCGACTTGGCGATGGGCTTTTCGGAGTAGATGTGTGCGCCCACTTCGATTGCTGCCAGCCAGAGGTCGTGATGCACGTCCAGCCACGACGTTGCGACCGCGACCAGATTGGGACGCTCTTTTTCCAGTAGCTCGTAGGGGTCGGCGTAGGTCCGGGTGGCACCACAGCGGGCGGCGGCGGCGGCCCGGCCCTCGGGATCGGGGTCGGAGAGCGCCACAATGTCTACGTTCGGGAAGCCGGTGAAGGCGATGTCGAGACTGTGGCCGTAGTTGCCGCGGCCGGTATGGCCGAGGACGGCGGCGCGATACTGCGGTGTGGTACTCATCGGTTGCAACCTCTCGTCGGCTCGTAGAATGTACACGGAGCTTACCAGCTAGGGCCAGATCGGGGTATCTTGCGGACCTAACCCCCGGCCCCTTCCCTCCAGGGAAGCAACTGTCTTGAAAGTCAAGCGGAATGACTGACGACCAGCGGGGACCGGTCGGCCCAGGGCGAGCCGTGCTTCAGCATCGCGTTGAGGATCACCAGCAGCTTGCGCATGCAGGCCGTCAGCGCCAGCTTCTT
>JAJDZR010000097.1 GCA_022824545.1 Chloroflexota bacterium | reverse complement strand
CGCGGTTTACGGAGCTGGTGCAGTTGTACAATAATACCCCCCGCAAGTGTCTGGACTACCAGACCCCGGCGGAAATCTTCTGGCAGGAACTGTTGCACTTCAAATGTGAATCCACCTTCCCGCTTGCGCGGGAATGACGGTTTCGCAAAGGTCTCATGGTGGTCAGGCCGCCGCGAGGGCGGCGGGTAAGACTGCCAGCAGGCGCTCGACATCGGCTTCATCGTTGTACAGGTGGCACGACACGCGCAGGCGGCCGTCACCGCCCCACACCAACACTCCCTCCTCCGCGAGCCGGGCGGCCAGCGCACCGGAGTTGACGCCGGCGGGTACGACGCAGGTCGCATTGCCGGCGCGGTGCTCAGGCTGCTCCGGCGTAGTGACTTCCAGCCCGAGGCGCTCGAATCCGGCCAGCACGAGCCCGGTGAGCCGGACGCTGTGGGACTCCAACTGCGCGGCCGGAAAACGGCCGAGATAGGCCAGCGCGTTGTCCAGTAGGTAAGCACTCAGGTAGCTGACGTTGGCCGCCTCGAAACGGCCGGCATGGTCCGGCGCAGTCCACTCGTCGGGTTGATCTAGTGACAACTCGTTCGCCCGCGAGTGCCAGCCGACAATCGGCGGCTCCAGCGCGCCGAGGCGCTGGGGGTCGCGGTAGAACAGCGCGATGCCCTGTGTGCCCAAGAGCCACTTGTAGCAGCTGGAGACGACGACATCGGCCAATTTGGCCTCGACCGGGACGACGCCGGCGCCATGGGTGGCATCCACGAGGAGGAGCGCCCCGGCGCGGTCGGCGATGCGCCGCAACTGCGCCAAGTCGTGCCGGCGGCCGGTGAGGTAGCTCACATGGCTGGTGGCGATGAGCCGGGTGCGGGAGTCAACGGCCGCGGCCAGATCATCCAAGGTGTAGTTCCACTGTGAGCCGTCGCTGGGGCGGACGATGCGTAGCTCGACGCCCTGCTCCTGGAGCTTGGTCCACGGGAAGACCAAGGACGGGAATTCGATGGCCTCGACGACGACGGTATCGCCCAGTCGCCAGTCGAGGGCGAGGGCGAGGACGTTCACCCCTTCGGTGGTGCTAGACAGGAGGGCGACGTCGGAGGCGTCTACGCCGAGCAGGCGGGCGGCACGCTCCCGTGCGCGCTCGACGGCGGCGTCTTTGTTCGCGCGTCCCGGCATCCCGCCGCTCTGATCGCGGGCGAGCAGTGCCAGGGACTCGGTGTGGGCGGCCAGCCAGGGCGCCTCACCGCCGGCGGCGAGGTGAGTCACCCCTTCCAGGCCAACAAAGTCCGAACGGGGGACGAGTGCTTGGATCAACAGTGCGCTCCTTGGGTCAGCCAGGGTATGATCTGTGCAGCATCATAGCACGGCAGCGCCGGTGCGTCGTTATCCGCGGGTAAAGCTGCCGGAGACACACGCGATGCAGTCAGCAAATGACGAGCCGCCGGTGCTGCTGCAACGAGACGGGCCGGTTGCGCGGCTCATTATCAACCGACCGCAGGCGGACAACCGCCTGGACAACGCTACAACACGCGCGCTGCTGGCGCACGTCGAGACGCTGGCAGCCGATCACGGTGTCCGCACGGTCATTCTTACCGGTGCCGGGGAGACATTCTCGGCCGGCGCCGACCTGAGCGCATTACAGGACGGATCCGCCGATGCGGTCGGCACGTGGCTCCGATGGGGGCACCGGCTGACGGATGCTCTCGCTGCCCTGCCTCAGCCCACGCTCGCCGCCATCAACGGTCCGGCCATCGGCGCGGGCTGCGAGCTGGCGTTGGCGACCGACCTGCACCTGCTGGCCCGCGAGGCCCAGATCGGCCTGCCGCAAGTACGTCAGGGGATGATCCCGGGCTGGGGCGGCACCCAACGGTTGGCACGCCTCGTCGGGCCGGGTATTGCGAGGGAGCTGATCTATACCGGTCGACTCGTCGGCGCCGAGGAGGCGCTGCGGCGCGGCTTGGTGAACGCCGTCCATCCTGGCGACGAGCTGCCGGCCGCGGCGCTGGCGCTCGCCGGACAGCTGGCCGCGCTGCCGCCCGATGCCATCGCCGGCGCGAAGGAGGCTATCAGCGCCGGGCTGGACCGGGACCTCGCGACGGGCAATCAGATCGAAATGGCCGTGTTCGAGCGGTTAGCCGGCGGATTTCCCTTTGCTTCTTGACTCTTGCGGGATTGCATACTGGTTCCAAATCCATCATAGCAAGCAACTGCGGCGCAAGATTCTCCAAATCAAGAACGTGCATGTTCCCGCAGTTCTGGCATCGTAGTGTGACCACCGGAACAAAGCGGGACGATTGGGAAAGGGTCTCCTCCGTCCCAATCAGAATCTTCGCCAGCGAAGCGTTAGCATCAAAGGCAAGTGGCCGAACATCCCCACAATACGTGCAGTTCCGTGGCCCTCGCTTCTCGGCAAGAATGCGTTGTATTTGGGCCGCAAACTCAGGTTGCAGCCTGTACTCCTGTCCCTACCCCTAGGTTGCTGCGATGCGGGCCGCAAAGTCCGGGTCGGCCGCGTGTACATCTGCCCACTTTAGCCCCCACTGCACGAACGTGGCCAAGTCCGGCACGTGGGTCCACCGCCATTGCTGTCCCTGATACCGCCAGACGAACACCCGTCCATCGGGTGTCTGCACCAGCATCCCTGGCGACGGGTACTGCTCATCGAGCGGAATGAGGGTGCTGTGTCTGCTTGTGACTCCCCTGACCCGCGGAGACAGTTGGGCATACAGGCTTGTGCTGAGGTGGCCGGTCCACCAACGCACCGTCAGCCCATCAAGCTCCCGGCGGACGATAAAGTAGGCGTGGCCGCGGCTGAGATCGCGGATCACGTCTATCAGCACGACCTTGGTGCCGTCGGCCTTGATCCAGCCGATCTGCAAGCCGGTCCACTGCAAGGTGGTCATCAGGCGCTCCAGCGGGGTGGGGGTCGGCGTGGGGGTCGGCGTGGGGGTTCGGGTCGGTCGGGGGGTGGGCTTGGGCGGGGAACAGGCGTACTGGGGGTCAGAGAGCTCGGAGGGGAAATGTGAGAACGCGTGTTGGCGGCCTGTCGGGTGGCACGACTCATCTCCATTGTGCCGGTGATACGGGAAACTCTGTTGCAGCGGAGCGGCAAGACCGGCAGCGAGCAGCAATCGTCGTCGCATGGGAGCCATGCCGCCAGAGGAACGGCCGCCCCGTCAAGCGTGCGTGTAGGGCTACATCCCCTCTTTCATCGCCGCCGCTGATCCGTTTCTAGGGGCGGACTCTACCACAGGTCCAGCGGTGTGCTCAGCAGTCGCGCATGCCCAGCATGGGCGGCGAGGGAGGTTGGCCTATGCCCACTCCATGCCCCCTTGCGGCCCTGCTGGGATGCCGGCGATCTGTGTCGGTGGCCAACCCGCGCTGGCGCGGGTGCCATGCTCAGGCTACTGTGGAGTACCGACACGGGAAGTGTGGTGGCAGCATGGTGATCGAACAGCGGATCAGCCGACTGGAAGGGGTCTACGAGCAGGTAGACCGCCGGCTTGACGAGATGAATCAGGCCATCAACAGCCTGCGGGTCGAGATGAACAGCCGGTTCAACACGCTGTACGTACTGATCGCCGCCTCGTGGGTGACGATCAGCGGCGCGATGATCGGGCTGTATCTCAAGTGAACGCTTGGCCGTCGTCCCCCACTCCGCATAGGAACGGACGCAGCAGGCCGTAGCCACCCGTGTCCAGTATCCGGAGTCAACTCAGGCCGGTGATGCGGGCCGCGCCAGGCCGGCGCAGGAGATGGCCTGAGCCGGAGCGGCCAGTGGTGCTCCACCGCCCGGCGTCACGTACTCCGCCAGGACCGCTGCGGGATCGAGCGGGACGCCCATCCAGTCCCGAAACGCCTCGTCGAGCCACGTTGCGGGCGCGCCCAGGACGATCTCCAGGGCGCGCCCCAACACGGCTTGGAAACGGCTCCCGTACACGTCCGCCGGGCCGATGGTGGCGTGGCGGTAGGTGCCATCGGCGGCCAGTGCCGCGCCCAAGGGCATCCGCTCCGGCGCGGGCCAGATGCCCGGCGCACCCCAGCGGCGGACCTGGGTACGCAAGGCCGCGCGTTCGGCCAGGTCAGCGCGGCGGAGTACCGCATCCACCAAGATCGTCTCCAGGTAGTGCATGATGGTCTGGACTTGGAACTCCACGCCGAGCAGCACGTACCAGGCATTCCAGCGCGTCAGCAGATCGAAGGGGCTGCCCTGTGCAAAGCCGGCATCGCACCACGGACTGCGGCGGCCGAAGGCGCTACGCTGTTGAGCCGTGACCATGCGAGCGAGCCGCCCCACAGCGGCGACCGAATGCACGGGGTGGAAGCTCCGCTGGGCGTCGGGCCGGCGGCGCAGGGTCTCGGTAGTCAGGCCGACCGTCGAGGGGGTGGTCTGATGGTCATACCAGGAGCCGAACGGACCGAGCCGCTCGGTGAGGGTAAAGGTCGGTACGACGACGGTGCCGGTCGGTCCGACTGCCGCCAGAAAGCCGCCGATCACGGCCTCCGGTCCACCGGTGACCCGGCCCATGCTCTTGAGTGAGCTATGGAAAAAGACAGTATCGCCGGTGGTGATACCCAGGGCACGCAGGCCCGCCGTCACGTCAGCGCTCGTGGTCATGGTGGACACCCTTCAATTTCGCCCCCACTCTCGCCCTCCCTCACAGGGGTATTTTTGTCTGCATCAGGATTTGCAGGACGCAAGGATGGTCAAGATAGCGGTTTCCGCCGGAATGGCGAGCGTCGGGGCGCGATGATGAAAGTTGACAACTTAATCGGGTGTGGGATGTAGCCCCCCTATGGTCCCCCCGCATTGCGGGGGAACGGGCGCAACAGGGAGGACCTAATCCTGCCGCAGCCAACAGTGGTCGAAGCGGTCGCGGGGCTGCCAGCCCAGGAGCCGCTGGGCCTTCTCGTTCGAGGCGTATCCGTGGGGCAAATCGGCGTTGATTAGGAATATCTCGAACGGTCGTGGCAGTGACGGCACCTCCAGGCCCCGGCGCAAGGCGAGGGCCGCATCGTTCCAGGACACCGTGAACGCATCAATGCCCTCGCTACTCGTCCGGACGGTCGTCGGGTTGGCAAAGTGGTTGAAGTAGAAGGTCGGCACTTCCAGCCCATAGGCTTCGGCAAACGTGCGTACTACCTCCTCACCCATGTACTTGCTGTGGAGATAGACCATAGCCCCCGGTCGCATCGGCACATCCGACTGCACGTCGGAGTTCCAACGGTAGCCCACGAGCGGCTCTTGCATCACCATCTGCGGGCCGGTATGGACCACGCGCCGGATACGCTGCGCCACCGCCGCGCGCATCACGTTGTAGGCGCCCAGGCAGTTCACCTTGAAGGCGCGCTCCGACTCGGGGCGGAACACCGTGCAGTTGACAATCGCATCCATCCCGTCACACGCCGCCAGCACTTGGTCGTAGGCGGTCACGTCTACCTGGCGCGTCTCGTGCGGCGGCCCCAAGATGGTCGGCAGCGGCGCTCCCTCCGACTGGGGCTCATTCGCCGCGATGATGTCGTCCAGCGGGCGCAAGTCCGTCAGGCGTACCGTGTGCGTCTCCGCCAGCAGCGGCGCCGTCGCCGAGGCGAGCGGTCCGCCGGCGCCGAACACCACCACCTTGCGGATCGGCCGCGACGGCACCGCGGGGAGCGGCGGGGCCGCTGGCGGGTGCTGCCAATCGTCCGTCCAGTAATCTCGGAAGTCGTGCTGCGGCACATAGCCCAGCGGCGCATAGCCCAGTGGTGCCGCTCCCGCTGCGACTAGCGGGACTCGCGTGCGGGGGCCGGCCGCCGGAATGTGGTAGACCCACCAGCCGGTCGCCGGGTCGCCCTTCTCGGTGACCGGGACCGCCTGGCGAACCAGCGGCGCACGGTCGGTAGTGGGCGTGGTGTGGCTGCCACCGGTTACGGCTCGCTCGACGGCTTGCACGGCATCGTCCACGTGCAGCCAGCGTCCATCGAACGACTGCCCCGCGATGTCGGATTCGTCCAAGATCTCGCCGAGGCGCAGACCGACGATCCGCAGGGGCAGCACGCGGGCCAGCTCGCGCGCACTGCACTCGGCCAGGTAGGGCGCGAGGTGCTCCAGAGTGGGGGCCGGCCGGGGCGCCCACTGCTCGGTGACGTGCCAGGCGCCGGGGTAGGCCGCGAGGAGGTCGAGGGTACTGCCGAGCACGACCGTCTGCACGCCGGCTTCGGCCGCGGCCAGCAGCAGGTGATAGGTGCCGCGGGTGGCATCGTCGAGGCGGTCGAGGCCGCTGGCCGAGTCAGCAGGAGCGATGGGGGCGAGGTGGACGAGGGCAGCGGCGTCAGTGACGGCCTGATGGGCAAAGGCGGGATCGCGCAGGTCGCCGACGAGATGTTCTTGGGAGGGGGTACCGGCGGGGAGAGGAATGGTATCCACGGTGCGGACCTGATGGGTGGCCTGCCAGCAGGCGGCGAGCGCCTGCCCCAGCCGTCCGGCGCCGCCGGTAATCATGATACGCATCTGTTCTAAGCCTCCTTGCGGATCGAGCGCAGTCGCGTTTTCCAGATTGTCGGACACACTGTAGCAGTGCTGGTGCGATGCCGGGCGGCGGGGGTACGACGGAGGGGGTATAGCACCTGCTATGCTTGGGCACACATTTCGCCGGGAGGCCGGTCGCCGTGGCTGCAACACAGACACCCGCACACAACTCTTCTCGCTGGCAGGGAATCTTCACTAT
>JAJDZR010000082.1 GCA_022824545.1 Chloroflexota bacterium | reverse complement strand
GCTTCTGGATCGGAGTCGGCCACGACCGCGCCGCCGACTTGCAGGTACATGCGGCCCTCGCGGACGACGAGCGTGCGAATCGCGATGCTGGTGTCCATGTCACCTGTGAAGCTGAGATAACCGATGGCGCCGCAGTAGACGCCGCGCCGCACCGGCTCCAGCTCCTCGATGATCGCCATGGCCCTGATCTTCGGACAGCCCGTGACCGATCCACCCGGAAAGCAGGCCCGCAGCACATCTACCGCCGTCAGTTCCGGGCACACCGTTCCCTGCACGGTACTCACGAGATGCCAAACACTCGCGTATCCTTCCAGCCCGAACAGTTCCGGCACCTGAATTGTCCCCACTTGGCAGACCTTCCCGAGGTCGTTACGGAGCAGGTCCACGATCATCAGGTTTTCGGCGCGATCTTTCCCGCTCCGGGCAAGCTGCCGGGCCAAGACGCGATCTTGGCGCGCGGTCGCGCCGCGCGGTCGGGTGCCCTTGATCGGCCGCGTCTCGACCTGATGCCCCTCGCAGCGCAGGAATCGCTCCGGCGAGGCGCTGAGGACCGTGCAGTCGTCGAGGGCCAGGTAGGCGCCATACGGCACCGGCGAGGCCGCGCGCAGGCGTTCATACAGCGGCCAGGTGTGCCCGGTCCAGTCCCCCTCCAGCCGATGCGAGAGATTGACTTGATAGATGTCGCCGGCCGCAATGTACTCCTTGGCCCAATGCACCTGTGCGAGGTAGGCGCTGCGTCCGACGTTCGAGCGGAGCCGGACGTTGGCCACGACGCCGTTGGTAGGCGGCGGCTTGCTCCGCTCCAGAGAGGCTTGCAGCTCGCGCCACCGCGCGCGGGCCGCCGCTGTGCTCCCGTGCGGCAATCCGGTACTGATGAGCCACCGTTGCCCGGTGCGGTGATCGACGGCGAGCACCCAATCATAGAACCCCACGTGCAGGTCGGATACGCCCTCATCTTTGGCACTGGCCGGCCAGCGTTCGAACAGCCGCCCGAGGTCGTAGCCGAAGTAGCCGATGGCGCCGCCGAGCAGTGGCGGCAACCCCGGCTGTCGCGGGACGGCGTAGCGCCGCAGTAGCCGTTCGAGCAAGCGGGCGGGGTCGGTGGCGACCGTCACCGTGCCGTCCGGTCCGGCCAGCTCGCTGCGCCGGCCACGACTGCGTAAGACGAGGAACGGATCGGCGCTGACATACGAGTAACGGCTGGTAGCAGTAGCGCCGGAGCTGCGGTCCAGCAGCACGAGTTGTCGCCGGTCGAGGAGGCGGGCCGCTGCTTGCACCGGGCTGAGTGCTACCGGTCCGGCAACCGGCGTGGCGTGGTCCATCGGAGACGCCACGCCGATACTCGCCAGCAGCTGATCCAGTTCATCGTCCGGGGCGGCGCCGTTGCCGACGACCGGTGCTGCCCACCCGGCGCCGGCCCTTCCTCCCTGCGGCCGGCGCGTGCGTACTGGGGATGTAACCACCGCGATTCCGCCTCCTGGCGGGCAGTATGTCATACCCGCCACCGCCGCGGAGTCCGGCCAGCAAGCGGCGGAAGCGGGCACAGCGGCTGCCGAAGCGGAGTTGGCCCGGCTGCGGACGCAGCTTGACGAGCGCAGCCAGCCCTCGTGAGCGGCCGTACCCGATGCGGCGGCGCTGCTACGCGCCCAAGCGGCACGCGAGGTCTATGAAGTCGCTGGCCTGCACGTCAATCCACGGCTCCGGCGCGGTATCCACCGGCTGGCCCGGCCCGAACTCTTGAGTCCGCGGCACGAACGCGGTACGCATCCCGACGGCGCGGGCGGCGCGCAAATCACCTTTGTGCGCTGCCACCATCATTACCCGCTCCGGCGGTAGTCCCAGCAACGCGGCGGCTCCCGTATAGACCGCTGCGTCGGGCTTATAGCGCCTGAACAGCTCCGCCGACAGGATGCAATCCCAAGGTAGGCCCGCTTGCTTTGCCATGTTGGTGAGCAGGGCGACGTTGCCGTTGGAGAGCGTGGCGATAACGTAGCGCGCCTTGAGGCGGTGCAGACCGGGTACTGCGTCCGGCCAGGGCCGGAGCCGGTGCCATGCCCGATTGAAGTGCTCTTTTTCGTTCGCACTCAAGCCACCAATCCGAAACTCGATCAGTAGCCGGTCGAGGATCAGGCGATGCAAGTCGTCAATGTGAGTCCACGGCAGATCGCCTCGCCGGACGCGATCCATCGCCGGGCCGTAGCCGCCTCGCCAAGCCGCGGCAAACTTGGCCCAGTCCACGTGCGTGATGCCCTTGGCCGCGGCGAGCCGTATGCCTTCGTGGATGATCGAGCTGCGCCAGTCCACGACGGTACCGAAGACATCGAACGTGAGTGCGCGGACCGAGACCCAATCCATTGAGACGACTCCTTACCGAGTGGAAGCGGGTAGGTGTGCTCACCTACCCACAACTCCCTCACTGAAGGGAAGAGGCTGCCGGGCGCCGCGCTGACTCCCATTCCCGGGAGGGAAGGGGCCGGGCCGGGCTAAAGCCGCACCACACCGGGCACCATCCGTGCGGCTTTGGCCCGGCAGAGATTTAGTCCCACCCCGCCTCCTGCCGAAAAACCTACCTCAGCGCCGCGCAAGCTGCGCCAAGCGTGCTTCTACCTTGGCCAGGCGGTCGCGCTGCTCCTGCAAACGGCCACGCTCGCGCTCGACGACGGCCGCCGGCGCCTTCTCCACAAAACCGGGCCGGGCAAGCAGCGCCTCCAAGCGTGCGACCTGCTGCTGTGCTTCCGTCTGCTCGGCTTCCAGGCGCTCCCGGTTCTCCGCAGCGTCCGCCGCCTCGTCCGGCAAGAGCCAGATTTCAGTCCCACCGGCGCGCGCCGACAGCGCGTGTACCGGCTTCTCCGTGAGCGTCTCCACAATCCGCAGCGGTCGCACGCGGGCCAGCACCTCGATCTGTGCCGCCAGCGCGCGCAGCGTTGCCGTGTGCCCATGACCGGCGATAGTCGCCGGTATCCACCGCCCGGCTTCAAGCTGCGCCTCCGCGCGCACGTTGCGGATCGTGCGTACTACCTCGATCATCGCAGCCACCCCGGCCTCGACCCCTGGATCGCGCTTACCGGGCTGCGGCCACGACGCCACCATCAGCGCCGGCGCCGGGCGCCGGTCGCCGTGCAGATGCGACCACACCTCCTCCGTGACAAAGGGCATGATCGGATGGAGCAGCCGCAGGCTGGCGTCGAGCACATAGCGGAGCACCGCCACCGCCGTTTCGCGCGGCGCGATACTCGTGGTTCCATTGCGAGCTACGTCTTGCCACGGTCCTTGCCCGCCCGCATAGAGCGAGAGCTTCGATAGCTCAATGTACCAGTCGCAGAACTCACCCCACAGGAACTCCTCCAGCGTGCGGCCGGCCTCACCGAACTGGTACGCCTCCATCTGCCGGGTCACTTCCGCGATGGTCGCGTGACAGCGCGAGAGAATCCATCGCTCCGCTAACCCCAGGTTGGCCCAGGCGCCGTCGGTGCTCACACTGCCGTCGTCACTACGGTCACGGGCCAGCACGACGAAACGGGCGGCGTTCCACAGCTTGTTGGCGAAGTTTCGCGCGTTGGCGATCTTCGGCAGCGAAAGGCGCACGTCCTGCCCCGGCGTGCTGCCGGTCACAATCCAGTAGCGCAGAGCGTCGGCGCCGTAGTCCTCAATCACGTCGAGCGGATCGTCACCGGGTTGTGGGTTGGACTTGCTGATCTTCGATCCGTCTTGGTGGCGGATGATGCCGTGCATGTACACGTGATGGAAGGGCGGCTCGCCCATGAACTCGATCCCGGTCATAATCATCCGCGCCACCCACAGGAAGATGATCTCGTAGCCCGTCTCCAGTACGTCGGTGGGATAGAAATAGGCCAGATCCTCCGTCCGGTCGGGCCAGCCCAGCGTCGAGAACGGCCATAGCGCCGAGCTGAACCAGGTATCGAGCACGTCCGGGTCCTGTTCCAGCGCGTCCCCACACGTCGGGCACTGCGCCGGGTCGCCGGCCCCCGGCTGCGGCACGACCGGCTCCGGGCACTGCCCGCAGTACCAGACCGGGATACGGTGTCCCCACCACAACTGGCGGGAGATCTCCCAGTCGTGGACATTCTCCATCCAGTTCAGGTAGATCCGCTCGAAGTGCTGCGGTACGAACTTGATCCGCCCGTCCTTGACCGCCTGAATGGCCGGCTGGGCGAGTACCGTTTGCTTCACGAACCACTGCTCGGAGATCCGCGGCTCGACCACCGTACTGCACCGATCACAGGTGCCGACCGCGTGCGTGTGCGTAGCCACGTTGCGTACCCGCTGCTCGGCTTCGAGATCGCGGAGCAGCGCCGTGCGGGCCGCGTACCGGTCCATGCCGGCGTAGGGGCCGGCCTCATCGTTGAGCGTGGCGTCGTCGTTCATGATGCTGACGGTCGGCAGGTCGTGGCGCTGCCCCATCTCGTAGTCGTTGGGATCGTGACCGGGCGTGACCTTCACCGCGCCGGTGCCGAACGCGGCCTCCACCGCCGCGTCGGCAATGATGGGGATACGCCGGCCGAGCGCCGGCAGGATGGCCTGGCGACCGATGAGGGCGCGATAGCGTTCGTCGTCCGGATGCACCGCGACGGCCGTATCGCCGAGGATCGTCTCCGGGCGCGTCGTGGCCACCTCGATGTGACCACCGCCTTCAAGGTCGTAGCGCACCGTCCACAGCTTGCCTTCCGTCTCCTCATGCACCACTTCCAGGTTGGAGATCACGGTCCCGCAGCGCGGACACCAGTTCACCAGGTACGGACCGCGGTAGATCAGCCCCTTGTGGTAGAGGCGCACAAAGGCCTCGCGCACGGCACGGGAGAGCTGATCGTCGAGCGTGAACCGCAGCCGCGACCAATCGCAGGAGGTGCCGAGTTTGCGAAACTGAAGCTCGATGGTGTTGCCGTGATGCTCGCGCCACTCCCACACGCGCTCGACAAAGGCCTCGCGCCCCACCTCTTGGCGGGACCGGCCCTCCTTTCCCAGCTCCCGCTCCACCACGTTCTGCGTCGCGATCCCGGCGTGATCCGTGCCGGGCAAGTAGAGCGTGTTGTCGCCCGTCATGCGCCGCCAGCGGGTCATCACGTCCTCGAAGGCGATCATCATGGCATGGCCGTGGTGGAGTACCCCGGTGATGTTGGGCGGTGGCATCATCAGCGTCCACGGCCGGCGCGTCCAATCCGCGCGCGGCGTGAAGTGACCGTCAGCGAGCCACTGCCGGTAGACGCGATCCTCAGTGAAACGATGATCGTAGGCGCGGCTCATCGCCGCGTCGTGGCCATCCTGAGCCGCTGGCGGTCGTGCTGCCTGTTGCGTCGTGATCATCCGCACCTCCTTATTAGCCCCCTATGGTCCCCCCACAAGGGGAGGTATTTTGTGTAGGGGCGCGATGCATCGCGCCCAAGCGCTCGTCATTCCCGCGAAAGCGGGAAGGTGGATTCACATTTGAAGTGCAACAGTTCCTGCCAGAAGATTTCCGCCGGGGTCTGGTAGTCCAGACACTTGCGGGGGGTATTATTGTACAACTGCACCAGCTCCGTAAACCGCG
>JAJDZR010000321.1 GCA_022824545.1 Chloroflexota bacterium | reverse complement strand
GCGCGGTTTACGGAGCTGGTGCAGTTGTACAATAATACCCCCCGCAAGTGTCTGGACTACCAGACCCCGGCGGAAATCTTCTGGCAGGAACTGTTGCACTTCAAATGTGAATCCACCTTCCGGCTTGCGCCGGAATGACGGATGAGCTGCTGGGAATGACGAGGGGCGGGACGCAGCGAATCACGCCCTGACAAAAGACCTACCCCTGTCAGCCTATGGTACCCGCGCAGTGCGGGGGGCGGGCGCAACATGTTGCGCCGCTACGGCTTAACCTGTACCTACCCCAGGCAGGGATCGGTTTTTGGATTCCCGCTTTCGCGGGAATGACGGGTTATGCAAGGGTCTCCGAGGGTGGCGAGCGGGTGGTCAGGGGTCGTATTCGTGGGGATAGAGCCGGCTGCGGGTGAGTAGGAGGGAGCGCGGCGGGTCGAGCGGTTCGGGTGGGAGCAGGACGTGCGGGTATTTGGACGGGCGGTCGTACTGCGGGGGTGGGGTCGCAGGGGACAAGTCGGTGGGCAGATCGCCGGGTGGCGCGAGCGGTGGATAGGGACGCGGATCACGAGGCGCGTAGGCTGGTGGCGCTATGGGTGGGTCGGCCGGTGGAGACGGGTCGGCGGACGGCTCGGTGGGTGACTCGATAGGCGGGGCGAGGGGCGCGTAGGCCGATGGCTCTATGGGTGGGTTGGTGGGCGGCGCCGGGTCGGCGGGCAGATCGGTGGGCGGCGGTTGGTCTGCCTCGATGTTGGCGGCTATGTCATCGAGAAACTGGATCAACTCCGTCGATTCGCTCGGCGCGAGGGCGTGCTGGGTCTTGAGGAGGCGCTGCAACACGTCGAGGGCACGGCAGACGGCGTGTAGGGCGTTTTGCCTGGCGTAGCGGCGCCGGCGCTGGAAGGCGGCCCCGGCGCGACGGCGACGACGGCGCGGGGTGGTGACGAGGCGCAGCAGGAGGACCCGCAGCAGGCGGACTTCGGCAGCGAGCGGGGAGTCGTGGTCAGCGTGGGCGAGCAGCTGCCGCTCCTGGGCGGTGAATGCTGGGGCGTACAGGTCGGACGCGGGCGGGTCGGTGATGGAGGTTGGACGTGGAGCGGTGCCGGTGGCGTCCCGACGGGAGCAGTCGGGGGCCGGCGGCGCCGGGGGCGTGACATGGGAGTCGGGGGAAGCCAACGCGGGGGCTTGCACGGCGCGCGGACGGTCCGGCTGTGGAGCGGGCCCCGGCGCCAAATGGGCGGCACGCAGACGATCAACACCCGGCGCCGCGGCCGTGGAGGCCACGGGTACGTGCTGATCCGGTGCCCACGAGGCGGCGCGCGGTCGGTCCTGCTCCGGCGGGCACGGTGGCTCGTCGGAGGGTCGGTCAGGACCCGGCGCCAGATGGGTGGCACACAGACGATCAACACCCGGCGCCGCGACCGTCGGGGCCACGGGTACGTGCTGATCCGGTGCCCACGAGGCGGCGCGCGGACGGTCCTGCTCCGGCGGGCGCGGTGGCTCATCGGAGGGTCGGTCAGGACCCGGCGCCTGATGGGCGGCACACAGACGATCATTACGCGGGGCCGCGGCCGAGCGGGCTGCGGGGCCGTGCTGATCCGGTGCCAGTGGGGTGGCAAGGCCACCGGTGCTGGCCGGCGTGATGCCGAGACGGCTCCCAACTGGGATCACGGGTGGTGCTCCAGTGTCGTCACGCATACGTCAACCTCCATCACAGGAATACATTGGTGGCGAGGGCGGGAGCACAACGGGGGGGGCGGGGGGATATTTACATGGATGGACAGGATGAGCAGGATAGAGGATGTCCCTGAAAGGGGTGGGTTTTTGCCGGGAATAATATACTGAAATGACAAATCAAACGAAAAAAGACCCTGCGCGAAAGAGAAAGATAATGCACATGCCTACCGACGTAGCCGATAGTTCAGGTCGTAAACTAGCGCCGCCAGTGACGGGAACGCGGACACTACTTCCCATAGAGCACGTTCTCGGAGTGCTGCAACCTCTCGTTCAAGTTGACGGCGCTCGGGTTGAGGAGTTGTATCAGCAAGCCTTTGGATTTCCTCCTTTATCCTAAAGAGGACTTTTAGGCAAGAGAAAGTGGCCCTAGACGCTTGGGGGCAATGCCAGGGCCACTCGCTCAGGATAGCACACGCGGCCGCACTTGACAGGAGGCTGCCTTGGCGGCAGGCTTTCGGTAAGAGGTGAATGATGACCGATGCGAAGAAGCCACCGGAACAGAAAGACCCAGAGCCAGAATACCCAGAAGTTGAAATACCAGAGCCTCGCCTGTTGAAGCCTAGGATGCGAGCTGCACCTGATCGAGTCTTTGGCAGGTCTATAGACATGAGTGCGGAGGTAGTTCCACTTGAAGACCAGGGCTTAGTTGATAGCCAACCAGAGGGTCAGGATGAAGAGCGCCACGATCAAGATGATGGTCGCAGCGAGGGCGGCCCATGACTTGCGCTCACTGATGGTGCTATTGCTTTCGATGCAGCCTTGGCCGTTAGCGATGAGTTGAAGAGCAAAGGTGTCTTTGCCCTGTTGACTGCCCTTGGCTGTCTCGATTAGAGAAAAGTCTCGTACTCCGCCAAAAGACCGAGCGACGATGCTGGTGATGACCGCAAGGGCCAGGAAGCTCGCGCCGAGGATAGGCCAGGCACAGAGCAATGGCTTATCCTCGGCTGTGATGAGTACAGCGGGTCCGATAGCGAGACTGGCGGCGAGAATGTATTCGAGCCGCCGGTTGATCGCGGCCATGCGATCTTCGGAGAGAACAATGGCTGGCCATACAAGGTCGGCAGTAACCTGCAGATTAGCGGCCTTGTCGGGATGATCCTCTTGGCTCATGGGAATAGGCCGCCAGATTGAGCGCGATTCGCCAAGGTGGCCAGCGGGAAGCCAGAATAGCCCCTAACTTTTCATTCCGAAAACTTCTCCAACCGCGCTTTGCACGATGGATGCGTGCTCTTGCCGTTCTTCTTCCGTCATAGGCTGAATTTCTGACATCCCTTCCTCCTAGCACGCGCTATTCTACTGCGCCGTCGGGGGTAACTACAGTCGAGAGTCTAAGTGCCAACCGTTCTCTGATCTTGGCCCTGCCAATGGCGTCGCTATCGGCTGTGAGGGCTATCCTACGATCCGCGTCAGCCGAGAGGTAGGCTTTACGGCGTTCCCTAGCTGCATCGTCTACACATGCCTCGTTAGCAAGCCATTGAACGTCATGAGCCAGATAAGATAGTTCCTCCCTTAGACTACGCAGTTCGTGCATAATCTCGTCTAGGTAGTCCAACTCGTTCATATTCCCTCCCTACGCCTGATATGGCAGCCGAACGACCGGAGAACCCCATGCCTGAGGGCTGCATTACAGTCTACCAGCCTGGTGGGGGAGGAGAGTGCAGATGAGGCCCATCTGTCTCGCCCTGCTACCATGCACGTAGTCCACGGATACCTCGCGCATGAACGTATCGCTGCGGCAGTACCACGACCTGTTGGCGAGCTACCTGTGGCCCCAGCGCGGCCGCGTCGCGCTCTTGGCGGTGTTCATCCTCGGCAACACCGGACTGCTGCTGGTCACGCCGCAGATTCTCCGCAGCTTTATTGACACCGCGCAGACCGGCCAGGGGTTTACTACGCTGGTGACGCTGGCGCTGCTGTTCGGCGGCGTGGCGCTGGGCCAGCAGGTCGTTTCGGTGCTGGCCACCTACTTCACCGAGCGCGTCGCCTGGACCGCGACCAACGCCCTGCGCTCGGACCTGGCCCGGCACTGCTTGGGGCTGGACATGTCGTTCCATCACGAGCACACGCCGGGCGAAATGATCGAGCGCGTTGACGGCGACGTGAACAACTTGGGGAACTTCCTCTCTACGTTTACGGTTCAGATCGTGGGGAGCAGCCTGCTCCTAGTGGGCATTCTGGTGCTGCTGTATCGCGAGGAGTGGCGGGCCGGCTTGGGGTTCACGCTGTTTGTGCTGGTCAGCGTGACGGTCCTGCTGCGGCTGCGGAACATCTCCGTCCCCTACTGGCGGGCGCGGAGCGAGGTCCGCGCCAATATGTTCGGATTTCTGGAAGAGCGGCTGGCGGGCACGGAAGACATCCGCGCTGCCAACGCGCAGCCCTACGTCTTGCGCCGGTTCTACGAGCTGACGCGCGAGTGGATGAGCAAAGAGATGCGGGCCGGCCTGGCCATCGGCGTCTTCTGGAACACGAACGAGACCATCTGGGCCGTCGGGAGCGCGGCGTCCCTGGCGCTGGGCGCGTACCTCTTTCTGGATGAGGCGATCACCCTTGGCACCGTGTACATGCTCTTTCACTACGCGACGATGGTCGTCCAGCCCATCAGCCGGCTGACGCAGGAGCTGGAGCAATTGCAGCACGCCTCGGCGAGCATCCTGCGACTGGGGGAGCTGCTGCGAACCCGCAGCACCATCCTCGACGGGGCCGGGGTGGCTTTCCCGGCCGGGGCGCTGTCGGTCGAATTCGACAACGTGACGTTCGGCTACCACCGCGAGCAGACGGTGCTCCACGACATCTCGTTTCGACTGACGCCGGGGAGGACCTTGGGCCTGCTCGGACGCACGGGGAGCGGCAAGACCAGCCTCACGCGCCTCGTGTGTCGACTCTACGACCCTCAAGACGGCACGATCCGCCTGGGTGGACAGGACATCCGGCGGAGCACGCTCCCCGATCTGCGCGAGCGCATCGGGATGGTCACGCAGAACGTGCAGCTGTTTCACGGCACGGTGCGCGACAATCTGACCCTGTTCGACCCGGACATATCGGACGAGCGGCTGCGCGAGGTCATTGCCGAGCTTGGTCTCGGGTCGTGGTACGCGGCGCTGCCCGAGGGGCTGGACACGATGCTCGCGCACGACGGTGGCCTCTCCGCGGGCGAGGCGCAACTGCTCGCCTTTGCCCGCGTCTTCCTGCGACCGGCCGGCTTGGTGATCCTCGACGAAGCCTCCTCGCGCCTGGACCGGGGCACGGAGCGGCTGATCGAACGGGCGCTGGACAAGCTGGCAGCGGACCGGACCGTGATCGTCATTGCCCACCGCCTGACTACCGTGCAGCGCGTGGACGAGATCATGATCCTGGAGGACGGTTTCATCCAGGAGCACGGCGACCGGCAGCGCCTGGCGAGCGATCCCCGTGCTCGCTTCCACGGACTGCTCCGCACGGGGCTGGAGGAGGTCCTGGCGTGAAGACCTGGCAGCACCTCTGGCGACTGATCCGCTTCCTGCCGGGGCGCTACGGCAGCATGTTGGTCTTCCGCACGCTGGCTTTCATGGTCGTGCCGAACGCAGTGGCACTGGCGAACCGGGAGTTCTTCGACAGCCTGAGCGGCGAGGCCCAGATCGGCTGGGGGCCGTATACGGTCATCGCGTTGCTGGCAGCCATTGCGCTGGCACGGGCGGTCATCATCTTCGGGGATATCATCTGTTTCTTCCTATCCAGATTCACGATGGAAACGCTGCTGCGCCGGAACCTGCTGGCGCACATCCTGGACCAGCCCGGCTCGCAAGCGTTGCCGGCGTCGCCGGGCGAGGCGGTCAGCCGCTTTCGTGGTGACGTGGAGGCCATCTCGGAGTTCATGGTCTGGTCCCCCTTCAAGCTGGCGCACCTGATCTACATTCCGGTCGCACTCTTTGTGATGGTCCAGGTCAACGCGCTCATCACGACCGTCGTGTTTCTCCCGTTGCTGGTGATTGTCACGGCGGTGAGGATCGCCTCGCCGCGGCTGCAGCGGTACCGCGAAGCCAACCGCGAGGCAACCGGCCAGGTGACGGGATTCATCGGCGAGCTGTTCCGCATGGTCGAAGCGGTCAAGCTCACCAACGCCGAGGCGCGGGTCATGGGCCGGTTCGATCAGCTCAACACCACACGACTGCACACGACCATCAAGGACCGCATGTTGAGCGCCATCCTGAACTCGATTTCCGATAACTCCGCCAACCTGGGCACGGCCATCATCCTAATCTTGGTCGGTCAGTCCATGCAGACGGGGAGCTTCACCGTCGGCGATTTCGCGCTCTTCGTCTACTATCTCCAGCAGATCGCATGGATCAACCGCAACATCGGCTCGGCTTGGGCCGAATACAAGCAGATCGGTGTCTCCGTCGAGCGCCTGCTGACCTTGCTGGGGGATGCGCCACCACAGAAGCTGGTGGCGCATAGCCCGGTCTACCTGCGCGGCGCATTGCCGGAGGTGCCGTTCACGCCCAAGAGGGCTGACGATCGCCTAGTGAGCTTGGAGGCCTCGGGGCTGACCTATCGCTATCCCGATTCGGGACGCGGCATTGCCGGCATTGATCTCCGGCTACCGCGCGGGTCGTTCACGGTCATCACCGGCCGGATCGGCGCCGGCAAGTCCACGCTCTTGCGCGTCCTGCTGGGTCTCGTCCCGAAAGACGCGGGGGAGGTGCAATGGAACGGGACGACCGTAGCGGAGCCGGCCACGTTCTTTGTCCCGCCGCGCTGTGCGTACACGGCCCAAGTGCCCCGGCTATTCAGTGAGACGCTGAGGGACAACATCCTGCTGGGCTTACCGGAAGATCAAGTGAACGTCCCGGCAGCCCTGCGGTCGGCCGTACTGGAGCCGGACGTAGCCCAGTTGGAGAACGGTCTCGATACGCTCGTCGGCTCCCGCGGGGTCAAGCTGTCCGGGGGTCAAGCGCAACGCGCGGCGGCGGCGCGGATGTTCGTCCGCGATCCGGAGCTACTGGTCTTCGACGATCTCTCCAGCGCCCTCGACGTGGAGACGGAAGGGCAACTCTGGGAGCGCGTCTTTGCCCGCTCCGACGCGACCTGCTTGGTGGTTTCGCACCGCCGGGCCGCGTTGCACCGGGCCGATCACATCATCGTGCTGAAGGACGGCCAGGTGGACGCGGCCGGCAGCCTCGACGAGCTGCTGGCGACCTCAACGGAGCTACGGAAGCTGTGGCAAGGCGACCGCGGGACAGCAGCGGCGGATGGGGCAATCGGTCGGGCTGCCGGTTGAGGGCCAACGGCGGTATGCTGAGGGCCAATGACAGAGCGCGGCCGCCAGCGTGTCGTCGTGACCGGCATCGGCGCCGTGACTCCTATCGGTACCGGCCGCCGGGGCCTCTGGGCGGGGGTCAAGCGGGGGCGGTCGGCCGTAGGGCCGGTGACGCGCTTCGACGCGGCGCCGTTCCGCTCGCGCCTGGCAGCCGAGATCCACGACTTCGATCCGTTGGCGCACCTGGATTCCCGTCAGGCGCGGCGGCTGGACCGCTACGCGCAGCTGGCGCTCGTCACCGCGCGGCTGGCCGTGGACGATGCTCGCCTGCACGTCCCGGAAGGACGCCCCCGCAACCGCGCTGGCGTATACCTGGGCAGCGCCCTCGGCGGCGTGGCCTATGCCGAGGAGCAGCACACCGCCTTCCTGGCGCGCGGTACACGCGCCGTCTCGCCGACGCTGGCGCTGGCCGTCTTCGGGGGGGCCAGCGCCACCAACGTCGCGATTGACCTGGGCTGGCGCGGTCCCAACCTCACCAACGCCAATAGCTGCGCTTCCGGGGCGGTGGCGATTGGCGAGGCATTTCGGCTGATCCGCGCCGGCGGCGCCAACGTGATGCTCGCCGGCGGCGTCGAGGCGCCGCTGGCTCCCCTGACCTTCGGCGCGTTTGCGCTCATCAAGGCGATGTCTACGCGCAACGATTGCCCCGGCCGGGCGAGCCGGCCGTTCGACGTGGGTCGTGACGGGTTTGTCATGGGTGAGGGGGCCTGTATCGTGGTGCTCGAATCCCTTGTCCACGCACAGCGACGCGGCGCCCAAGTGCTCGGTGAGGTCGTCGGCTACGCCCTGACGAACGACGCGCACCACATGACGGCGCCGCGCCCGGACGGCCGGCAAGCGGCGCGCACCATCCGCCTGGCG
This sequence comes from Chloroflexota bacterium, assembly GCA_022824545.1. Classification (GTDB taxonomy): domain Bacteria; phylum Chloroflexota; class UBA11872; order UBA12225; family JAJDUF01; genus JAJDUF01. The sequence goes on along the minus strand of JAJDZR010000321.1, from coordinate 1,940 downwards.
CTGGCCGACGCCGGCCTCAAGGCGCACCGGATCGGCTACATCAACGCGCACGGCAGCAGTACGGTGCTGGGGGATGCGGCGGAAGCAGAGGCGATCAGAACGGGCTTTGGGCGCTATCTGACTCCGCAGGTGCTGGTCAGTGCGACGAAGGGCCTGTACGGGCATCCACTGGGAGCGAGCGGCGCCATCGAGGCGGCCCTGACGGTCGAGGCGCTCCGCTCCGGTTGGCTGCCGCCCACGACCAACCTGGCGCAGCCCGACCCGCAGTGTGCCTTGCCGTTGGTACCGGCCGGGGGGTTACACCGCGCGACGGACTATGCGCTGTGCAACTCGTTCGGCTTCGGCGGCATCAACGCCTGCCTCGTCCTCGCCCGCCCCGGCAGCGCCGCGGGGGCCGATTAGGTATTCACATGCCCGGTCACTGCCTTCTTCGAGCGCGTCTAGGACCAACCGTCATTGCGCCAAGAGCCGCAATCCCGTCCCCCGGCACGAGGAATGCATCAGTCTGGAAAATCTCTGGGCGGGTACGTCTGAGCGAAAACGTTTGACAATCCAAGCACCCTTGTGCATAATATACACGTGCTAGATACGAACAGGCGGCGAGTGGAGCGCAGACTGGAACGCGAAGGTTGGTACCTGGATCGGCACGGCTCAAGCCATGACATCTACAGGCATCTGCACATCAAGGGTATCATTACGTTACCTCGCCACCGGGTCCTCTCTATCGGGATGGCCCGCACTATCGCCAGAAAGGCGGGATGGACGGAATAGGAGACTGTCATGATGCGATATCCGGCCCTGCTCGACGGTGATGAGGGCGCCTACGGTGTTGTCTTTCCGGACATCCCCGGTGTCGGCGCGATGGGCCATACGGTAGCCGAGGCTCTGTTGAACGCTGAGGACGTGCTGCGGGACTACGCCATCGAGACTGAGCAGGACGGCGAGCCGCTCGCAGCTCCTAGTCCGCTCCGGTCCATCGAAACACCGGCTGGGAATCAACTGGTGTCCATACCACTCATCCGGTTTTCGGGTGATCGTGTACATGCCGGCAGGAGGTGAGCATGGGCTTTCTCCCCAGCGGCTCATGGATATTGGTGATCGTGGTATTCGTGGCACTCGTGATACGCCCCATGATGCGACGACGCACGAGCACCTCGGGTTAACCGTCCGAACAGCCGACTAGCAGGAAGAGGAGCACCATGAGGGTAGAACCGAGGCGCATGTACTGTCCGAACTGCGGTACCGAGAGCGACGAGAGCGCCAAGTTCTGCCGGAGTTGTGGCAAGGCGCTTCCCGGCACAGAGGAGCAAGTCGCCCCCTCGAACGTAGATACGTTTGACACTTCACGGGGCGGCGCTGGCGACGTTCCCGCCGGACCCGCTGCCTCCTATGGAGCAGTCCCTCACATCCCAAACTACCTCGTGCAGGCGATCCTCGTAACGGTTCTGTGCTGCCTACCGGCCGGAATTGTGTCCATCGTCTACGCCGCACAAGTCAACGGGAAGGTCGCCGCGGGTGACATCGCCGGCGCCCGTGAAGCATCGCAGAAGGCGAAAACATGGGCGTGGCTCTCCTTCGGAGTGGCACTGGGACTAGGGGTTCTCTGGTTTCTCCTCACGGTTGTTGGCGGAATGGGAGCCACGTTTCTCGAAGGGTAGGGCGGCACGTTATGACATTCGGCGCCGTCAGGGCAGTCACCATGCCGGCAGACGACGGGATGCTCACCTTCCGGGGCTACCGGATCGCGCCGCGCCTCGCGTACATCGCGCTGGCCGTACTGGGCAGCCTTGGTGTAGTCATGCTCTACACGTTCGATCCACGCAACCCGGGAACCTACCCCATCTGTCCGTTCCTGGGCATCACCGGCTACCATTGCCCCGGCTGCGGTACCCTGCGTGCCCTGCACCAGCTGTTGCACGGCAACGTGATCGGCGCACTCG
>JAJDZR010000001.1 GCA_022824545.1 Chloroflexota bacterium | reverse complement strand
CGATTTGCCGGAGCGAGCAGCCCTGGGCGTGTAGACGGGCCAATTCACACCGGTCTTCAATACCAAGCTGCGTGTATGCTTGTCCCATGGCAACACCTTACTCTGGTGTTGCACTTCGTTTGTGAGTCTAGGGAATCCATGTCCCCCCGTCGCAACAGGGGGACTATAGGGGGGACTACATGATGCACCCCTACAGGAGAAAGGAGCGAGAGCCATGACCTATCGTGTAGCGATTATCGGGTGCGGGCGGATGGCCTGCACCATTGACGACGAGGTAGTTGGCAAGCTGGACAAGAGCGGCATGATCCTGCCCTATTGCCATGCTGGCGGATACCTGGACTACCCGGGCACCGAGATGGTCGCGGCCTGCGACATTGACGAGGAGCGCCTGAACAATGCCCTCGCGCGCTGGCACATTCCCCGCGGCTACACCGACTTCCGCGAGTGTATCCGGCAGGAGCAGCCGGAGATCATCAGCGTCACCACCCGCCCCGAAAACCACGCCGAGATCATCGTCTTCGCCGCCGAGCACGGCGTCAAGGGCATGTTTGTCGAAAAGCCCCTCTGCTGCTCCCTGACCGAGACCGACGCCATCCGCGAGGTCTGCGAGCGCCACGATGTCAAGCTCGCGTTCGGGCCGATGCGCCGCAACTGGGCGGCCTACCAGCAGGCGCGAGCACTCCTCGACAGCGGTGAGCTTGGCGCGGTGCAGGCGGCCATCGCCTTCGCCGGCAACCCCTGCGGCGGCCACACCCTCGACAATCTGCTCTACTTGTTGAGCGACCCGGACCCGGTCAGCGTCCGCGCCACCCTCGGCACGCTCTCACCCTTCGAGGGCGATACTGACGACATGCGCTTCAAGCCCGATGCCCAAATCCAGTCGGCGCACGTGACCTTCGCCAACGGCACCGCCATCCACATCAACGGCGTCGGCGCCAGCGGTGAGTACGAGGTCATCTGCGAACGCGGCATCCTCCGCATCCCCAGCGACGGCTATACCTTCTATGCCCGCCGCGCCGACGAGAACGGCCGCGGATACGAGGAAATGGACCCGCCCTCCGTCGAGCGCTGGAGCAGCGGCGTCGCCAAGGTGCAAGACCTCGCCGAGTCCGTCCGCACCGGCCAGCCCGGCGTCAGCAACCTGCGCGCCACCCTCATCAGCCAGGAGATCGGCTACGCCATGTACGAGTCCCACCTCCGCGGCGGCGTCAGCGTAGACATCCCCATCACCGAAAACCGCGACCGCTGGGTCTCCTCCTGGTAGCCAGCCTGCCCGCGGCCCGTTCGTGCCGCCTCACCCCGCGTACCGCCGGCCGGTCACCGACGGCTCGGCGGCCAGTTCGCGCCTGATCCTGGCCACTGTCTCAGGGTCAATGTCCAGTGCGGCACAAACGGCCTTGTCCAGTGCCTTGCGGGTAGCGCATTCGCCCATATGCGGTAACGGCAGCAGCACATCTTCGGCGTGAGCGTCGTATGCAGCGGCCATCCGGGCGACTGAGTCGTCGCCGTTGGTGAAGTCCGGCACCACCAACTTACGCAGGTCATCCAGGGAGAAATGCGGGTAAGAGGGTATCTTGTTAGTGCGATTGCCCAATAGCGCTAGTATGCCGATAGACGAGTTCAAGTACACGCAGTTGGCCTTTTCCAAAACCACGCTGTCGTGTTCGCGGTTAGTGAATCGGCAAGGTGCCCATAGCGATCCTAGAGCCGGAATGTCTAGTCTAGTGCAAACGGTCCGGACAGTGTTGAGACGCATCCTTTGCGGCAGCATCAGAGTGCCACGCTGCTCCCAGTATTTGTCCGCCAGATGCGCTTTGGGCGGCTTTGCGACGATGTAGGTATCCGGGCGGGCGGCCATCGTCTGCGTTATGTCGGTATCGTGCTGCCACAGCGCCAGCCGGCCGTGCTCGTCCGGCAATACCGACCGCGTGAAGGCATCGCGTATCCGTTGTCCAGCGGGTCCGACGTCGCCCATTGTTCCCAACCTTGAGACACTGCCAAGCTCACTGCGCCGGAGTGCGGAGAACTGAGCGCAAAGATACGGTGAAAGGAACTGCACGGCGCCCCAATCACCGTCGGCGATTCGATCCGCCGGCCATTCCTGCACCGTGCCGTAGCCTCTGCTCTCCACCTTGCCATCCCCAACGGCCCAGGCGAGACTCATCGCCTCAGCGGGGGTAGCCGGATTGCGAGCCAAATTGACCACCCGCGTGGACAGCTTGGGACTTTGGCTCGCCGGCCACCGGCGGCAAATCACCAGCATCTCACCAATGTCCGTATTCTCGGAAAAGTAAATGCGGTCCGGGTCATGTGACGTGACAATAGTTTCAACATGGAATCTTGCCGCCAAACGTCGCCGCATGCCCATCGTTGCATAATTCGTCGCCCCTACAAGTGGTAAGACCACTGCTACCGCTCCAACATCATCCTTGGCCAAAAACTCGCCAAGATAGAGGAACGGTCCGCCGCTGTTGGATAAGTGGACAGGAGTGTTGGCAAATATCTCTTTCTCTCGATCCTTGATCCTCTTTTCGTCAGCTTTGCTGAACTGGTCATGGCGTAGACTATCGCGGGTAAAGGGAGGATTCATAATCACCAGGTCGGCCTTATCGGCCATTCTCAACTCAGCTTCGTCGTCTACCTGCTCTATCGCCTGCTTTACTTCAGCTTCCCCACTCTCGGGCCATGGCATCAACTTCAATTGCTGTCCCATCAGATCCAACGATCCCAGATATACATGGCCAGCATCCACTCCGAGCAAGAGCCGCCAGATTTTCATGTTGCGGAACTGGGTGGTGGGCGAGAGCAAGCCCAGGGTGGTCGCCGCCATGTGGGTGGCCGTCAGGTTAATGTCGTAGCCGCTCAACACTTGCTCGATGAGCGCCCGCGCCGCGTCGTCCCGATTGCCCGACCGCTGCATCAGTTCGCGGACCCGTTCGGCAGCCGCCATCAGCAGTGTGCCGGTGCCGCAGGCCGGGTCGGTAATCCGCAGTTCTGCTATCGCCTTGGCATTGCTCCAGTCGCAGGTATCCTCGTTGATCGCCAGCGACGCAAGCAGCGTCGCCGCCGGTGTAGTGGTGTAAAACGAGCCGTCGTAACGGGCAGTGTCTAGGACGGTATGAAAAATGCGGCCGAGTAGATCATGCCGCAGTCCGCTGATGTCGCGGGTTAGGGCGAGCGCCGCCGCGGCCGTCTCTTGCACCGCCTTGGTGAAAGCGTGATCGTGCGCGCACCCGTTCAGCGCACTCTGGGCTGTAGCGAAAATCGGCTTGTAGTCCACCGCCAGCCACGAGTCCCACGCCTGGTCAAACGCTCCGATTGGATCGTCAGCTTTGGCACAGCGTTGGGCTAGGTCCGGCGGCCAGGCGGCGGTGAAGCGCGTCCCGGCGGCTCGCCGGCCGTCGAAGTCGGGTTTAAGCTCGTCGCGGTAATTATCCAACCGCGAATGAAACATTACAGCCGTGGCAATGACGAGCATCGCCCGTTTAGCGGCTTGGTTCCACCGACTACGCCGGTGCTCGATCAATGGGGTGGGAGTACTCGACGGCAACCGGGTGAGCCTGCCAGGCGGCAAGTCTAGTGCTCTGGCGATTGCCCGCTTCTGGTTTTCACTGAGCCGCTCGACAGCGGCGTCGAGGCTGACGGAGAGGGCCGCCGCGGCATGATCTGGGTTACCCAACTGCATCGGAGCCAATCTGATGACCGATACCAGTTCATCGAGGTCGGCGTCTGCCCACCGCGACTCGTTTACCGGCGCCCGGAGGTTCGGCGCCCGGATGGTCCACAGCAGCCGGCTATCCTCCAGTTGATGCCGCGCGGTGATGCCGTCGGGATAGCAGACGGCGATGGCACAGTCGGCGTTCCCCTGCCGCCACCGACCGTCGGCGTCGGCGATGGCGTCTCGTTTCTTGGTGCTGCTCTGGCCTTGTTCGGCTTCCAGCGCGATCTTGACATTCCCGACGTGGATTTCCACGTCAATGCGTTTCCGGTTGGCCTGCTTGCGCTCCTGCCGGGCATTCAACCCACGGTCGCGGAGCAGTTCGGCCAGCCACACGTTCAGCGTGTGTTCATGTTCAACGTTAGTCAAGGTTCGCCTCCATACATTTTGTAGATGGATAATTCCCAACACCGCTGATTATAACACTGCGGCCCCGTCCCGTCATCCTCGCAACCGCCGCACCCCACCTAGCCGCTCCCCTCATTCCCCTCTCCAAATGTTGGAGAGGGGCCCAGGGGGTGAGGGAGGAATGCCGCCCTCTAGGCCGTTGTCTTTCCCCCACTCCCGCCAATGTGTCCCCCTGACGGGGATTGGCAGCTGCAAGTCCCTCCTGGAGCACCGGGCACCGCCCGGCAGGGACCCACTCGCATTATCATGCTAGTCAACGACGGTGGCACCGCCACCCAGCCGAGGGCACCGGGTCATGAGCGACCCCACGCCGCCTTGCGCGCGGCGCGGCATGGCCGTCCGCGTGCCGCCACGAGGGCACCGGGTGCTGACGTACCCCCGGCCACTCCGGCCGAGGCGCCGGGTCAGCACCGTCTGCGTGCCGCCCATCTGGCACCGGGTCATGACCGACCCTTCACCGCGTCAACAGGCACGGCGAAGCATGGCCGTCCACGTGCCGCCACGAGGGCACCGGGTGCTGACGTACCCCCGGCCATTCCGGCCGGGGCGCCGGGTCAGTACCGTCTGCGTGCCATGGCGAACGCCACCGTCGCCTTGCCGGCCGGCCAGTACCGGCTGCGCCAGGAGGGCTTGCCCCACAACCCTGCCAATCCCCGCACCCTCACCCACTTGCACACCCACCAAGACACTATCCACGCCCACACCCGGTACCGCCGCGCTACCAGGCACACACAATCCCGCGCAAGCAACAATCCCCCCTCTCCAAATGTTGGAGAGGGGACCGGCCAAAGTCGCACCACACCTGGCCCTATCCGTGCGGCTTTGGTCGGTCAGGGGGCCAGGGGGTGAGGTCTACTTATCACCAAGCGCATCCTGCCAGCCAAGTACCGCCCCACCCGCGGCCTTGCTCCACCGCGCGCACGGGCTTCCCGCGTAACCACCCCTCCCGCGCCCCGCCGCCGAAAACCTACCCGCGTCCGTGCTTCCACCCCTCTCCACTTGGTGGAGCGGGGCCGGGGGTGAGGCCCAACGCACCACGCCCTCCAAGTTCCCCTTCCCTTGAGGGAGGGGGCCAGGGGGTAGGTCCACCGATCACCCCCTCTCTACATGGTGGAGAGGGGGCTGGGGGGTGAGGCAAACCGCCGCCTACGCCTGGTAGCGCGGCTGCCGCGCCTCCCGTCCGTGGCGAATGAGCCGAATCCCCGGATCGGCTAGTGGCAGCGACACCCGCGCGCCGCCGCGCCGGTGTGACTCGACAAAACCGAAGATCAGCTCCATGTTCGCGCGGGCGACGCGCACGCCGCCGCGCGTCGCCGGATCGCCACGGTCCAGCGCCGCGACCAAGTCCTCGATCAGGCGCAGCGTGCTGCTCGCCTGCTCATAGTCCGGGAACGTGCCGTCACCGAGGTCGCGGATCGTCCGCGACGCGACCTCGTATTCATGCACTTGCCGTTGGCGGAACTGCACGCCGTTGTTCTGCGCGGTCAGCACGCCACGCTCGCAGATCGCCTCGTACTCGCTAGAGCGCGGGCTGTTCATCGCGTAGACCGTGACGCCGTTCTCGAAACCGAACATTCCCTCCGCCGTCGGGTCCTCGAGGAGTTCGTCGCCGGCAATCAGCTCATCACCTTGCGGCAGATGCCCTTGCACCCAGGTCGCCCGCGCGTCTCCGTTCAGCCGCTGCATCAGATCAAACGTGTGGCTCGAGGTGTTGAACAGCGTGCCGTTGCTGTAGACGATGAGCGTCTTCAGCGCGCCCAGCTCGCCGGAGGCGATCACCTCGCGCATCTTGTCGAAGCCGGGATGCCAGCGCCGGTTGGTGCCCATGTTGAGCGCCACCCCGTTCCGCTCGCACGCCTCCACCATCGCATCCGCTTCCGGCAGCGAGGCGCACAGCGCCTTCTCGCAGTAGAGCGCCTTGACCCCGTGCTCGGCCGCATAGATAGAGATCTCGGCCCGCTGCTCCGGTTGCGTCGCCACGCTCAGAATGTCCGGCTGCTCCTTGGCGATTAGCTCCTTGTAGTCGGTGTAGAGGTGGTCGCTACCTACCCCATACCGCTTGCCGAACTCCTCCAGGACGTCTGGTCGCAGGTCTACACCGGCAACTAGATCGGTCCGGTCACAGGCCTCGTAACCGGCGGCGTGCGAGTAGGGCGGAACATGATGTGGCGTCCCCACCACCTCGTTGTCAATGAACGCTCCCATCCGACTACAGCCGACCAGCGCCGCACGATATGTCTTACTCACGTTGCCCTCTCCTTCCGAATCCACGCGATGGTACCGAATGCACGGGATGGTACCATGCCGTCCCCCCGCCGCAGCGGGGGGACCATAGGGGGGCAGGCCCCCGTCGTTCCCACCTCCCCCTCGTCATTCCCGCGAAAGCGGGAAGGTGGATTCACATTTGAAGTGCAACAGTTCCTGCCAGAAGATTTCCGCCGGGGTCTGGTAGTCCAGACACTTGCGGGGGGTATTATTGTACAACTGCACCAGCTCCGTAAACCGCG
>JAJDZR010000192.1 GCA_022824545.1 Chloroflexota bacterium | reverse complement strand
CGCGGTTTACGGAGCTGGTGCAGTTGTACAATAATACCCCCCGCAAGTGTCTGGACTACCAGACCCCGGCGGAAATCTTCTGGCAGGAACTGTTGCACTTCAAATGTGAATCCACCTTCCCGCTTTCGCGGGAATGACGAGTTATGCAAAGGTCTTCATGTGGAGAGGGGGTGTAGGGCGCGATTCATCGCGCCCCTACGAAAAAACCTATCCTTGTCAGGGTACCGGCCCCCCTGTGGTGCCCCCCCGGCGGCGGGGGGGCGGGGTTTTGGGCGCAAGCCCCCAAGTCGGATGGGGTGGGACGTAGGCGCGCAAGCGCAGCAGGTCCAGGAGCGCCGGGGCAATCTGCCGCGCCGATACGTCTACGTATTCGGGCACCTCTTCGTCGGCTGCATAGCGAGCCAGCGCGTGCAGTAGCTCGGTGGCCGGGATGGCTGCCGGGCTGCTGCCGGTAGCGGGCAGGTAGCCCAACAGCCGCAGCAGCTCTACCGCGTGGCGGTGCGTGGCCGGTGATAGCGAGCTATGCGGCCGGTTGTCGTGCGGCACGGCCCGCTCGCGGTGCAAGACCAAGAGGCGATGGAGGGCGTCAATCGGCGCCGGGTGGTCGTCTACGCGCAGGTCAATGGCGCGGTCATTCAGCCCTTGGGGCCCGCCCCGCTCCCGGACCACCAGCAGCGCCGCCGACTGCTGCCCCCGGCGGTCACCACCGGCGGCTTGCGCCGCGGCGAGCGCCGCTACCAGCCACCCGGCGAAATCGTCGCTGCTGCGGTCACGCGCGTGCTCGAACGTCTCGGCCAGCGCCGCCAGCACGTCGGCGCTCGCCAGCATGTTGCCTTGACAGGTATAGCCCTCCCCGGCACGAGCGCCGGCCCAGGGAAAACACTTCGCGCCGGTGTAGTTGGCTGTGCGTCCATGCCGATCAACGATGCCGACCTGTCGCCAGTTCCGCCCGGGGTCGGCGGCAGTGATCTGAGCCAGCACCGCCTCCGGCGCCTGGCCCTGCGCCAATCGGTCCAGGCTGGCGGGGCCGTAAGCGACGTTGACGCGCGATTGGGTAGCGACGGCGCCGACCCCGGCCCGCGCCCATGGCACCACGGCGCCGACGGCGAGGTACTTCGACTGCGTAGCAACACCCCACGATTGCGTGCCCGGATCGTAGGCGGCAATCGAGAACGTCCCGTGTAGGATCGGCGGTCTCACGTTTTCACTGCTCCCATGGCACTCCCCTCCTCCGCACAGCTAAAGGGGTCCCAGAGTGAGGCCGGTCGTCACGACCCGCCGATGGCCTCCTGCACCTGCGTCAGTACGGCGTCGCGGGCCGCCCCGGCCCCGGACAGTAGCTCGGTCAGCGCCGCGTCCGTGGTAGCCACAAAGTCTCGGTCGCGCATGTACGCCAGATTGATCCGCACGTTGAGCGCGGCGCTCTGCAACGCCGCCTCGGCCAACGCCGCGGCGACGCCGGCATCGCTGACGAGGTTGGGGTTGCCGTACTGGGCGGCCGTCGCTGCCAGGTCCAGCGTCCGGCGCGCCGCCTGCGCCGTCTCCAGGGGCACCGCCGCCGCGCCACGCAGGGCCGCTTGCAGCGCGGCGCGCCGTTCCCGCCGTTGGCTGCCGGTAGCGCGGGGCAGCCGCATCGCCGCTGCCACTGCGCCATAGGCGCGGGCATCGTCGTCGGCCGCCTGCAAGAGGTTTTGCCGCAGGCGCTCGCTCTCCGCCAGCAGCGGTTCGATGTGCGGCCACGAATCCTGGTAGCGTGTCCGCTCCAGCGTGAAGCGGGACACCATGCTCAACAGGGCTGCCGCCAGCGCCCCGGCCACCGCTGCGGCGCCACCGCCGCCGGGGATAGACGCATCCGAGGCCAGGGCGTCCAGATAGTGCGCGAGCGAGGTCTCGCCAGCGGGGAGCGCGTCGTTGCTATCGTCGGTACCGGCTTGGCTCATTGGTCACCTCGTATGGGGCTGCGGTATGGGCGCGGCCGACTGCACGCCACCCTCCATGATACTGCGGCCGGTCCGTGCGCGGCCTGCCACCCCGTAGGGGCGTCCCTTGTGGGCGCCCTGGCCTTGTGGAGTTGGCGTGGCAACCACAAGGGTTACCCCCTACGGCGCCATGCCGCACTCCCCATCTCTATTGCTCTGCGATGGAGAGGTAACCAGCCAAAGCCGCACCACACCTGGCCCTATCCGTGGGCTTTGGCCGGTCAGGGGGTGAGGCATAGGCGACGTTCTTGTGAGTGCGTGTTGATGGTAAAATCTACGCACAGACGATGGCGCCGACGCTCCGGCCATCGTACCTCGCAGATCACCCTAGCGGCGAGCAGACCACAGGACTATGGGTGCTATTCTCGTCACCGGCGCAGCCGGCTTTATCGGTAGCCATGTGGTTGAGGCCCTGCTGGCGCGTGGCGATTGGGTGGTCGGTGTAGACAACTTCGACCCTTTCTACTCCGCGGCCCGCAAGCGCCGCAACCTTGCCGTTGCCCTAGCCCAGCCGCGCTTTCGGCTGGTCGAGCACGACATCCGGGATGGTACCGGGCTGGCCGCGCGCTGGGAGCAGGCGCTCCCCCCGGGAGCGCCGGCAATCAGCGTCGTGGCTCACCTCGCGGCGCGGGCCGGGCCGCGCTCCTCGCTCGGTCAAGAACGGCTCTACCAAGACATCAACGTGCGGGGCACGGTCGAACTCCTGGAGTGTGCCCGGCGGTTTGGCATCCGACAGTTCGTGCTCACCTCCACGTCATCGGTCTACGGCAATAGTCCCCGTAGCCCGTTTCGGGAAGACGACCCCGCTGACCGGCCGCTCTCGCCCTACGCCGCGACAAAGCGGGCGACGGAGGTGATCGCACATGCCTACCATCACGTCTACGGCTTGCCGGTGACGATCCTGCGGCCCTTCAGCGTCTATGGGCCACGCGGCCGACCGGATATGACGCCGGCGCTCTTTGTCGTGCCGGTCTGGCGCGGCGAGCCGCTGATCCAGTTCGGTGACGGCTCCGCCGGCCGCAACTACACTTACATTGACGACATTGTGGACGGGTTCTTGGCGGCGGTGGATCGGCCGCTAGGATACGAGATCATCAACCTCGCCAACTCCGAGGAAGTGACGTTGGCCGCGTACTTCCGGGTGCTGGGCGAGCTGCTGGAGCGGCCACTGCGGATCGAGCAGCGCCCCATGCCGGCGAGCGACCCGGAGCGTACTCGCGCTGACATCAGCAAGGCGCGCCGGCTGCTCGGATACGAGCCACGCACCTCTTTCCCGACCGGCCTCGGGCGCTACCTCGACTGGTTTCGCGCGGAGCTACAGGCAGTACCCGACTTCCTCGCGCAGATGACGCCGCCGGCCTGACGGCTCGCGCTACCCTCCGGCCAATCAATCGGGCGTGGGCTGAGTAGTACAATGCTCCTGCCACCGTCGAAACACGGGTCAGCCGTCATGCTGCCGCGGCGCGTATTGGGCGCGTTGGGCCGCAACGCTGGCTGAGGAGTAAGGAAGCTATGGGCCAGGACCGGCAAGCGCAAGAGTCGCCGGCCGCCGGGGACGACGCCGTGGCGCAGCGTAGTGGCCGCCCGGCCTTGAAGCCGGAGCTGCAAGTCCTCGCACCCGCCGTGCGTAGCGTGCTCGCGCTGGCGCTGGCGCTCGTGATCGCGGTGCTCATCCTGTTTGCACTCGCCGAACTGCGTGGTGTACTCGTCACGCTGATGGTGGGCATTATCCTGGCGGAGGCGCTGCGTCCGTCGCTGCGGACGCTGGAGGGATGGGGACTACCCCGATTTGCCGCGCTAATCGTAGTGTTGCTCGCCCTCCTGAGCGTGTTCGGGCTGTTGATCGTGCTCGTGCTGCCCCCGGCGCTCACCCAGATTAACCAGTTCATTGCTGCTATGCCGGATTATCGCTTGCGATTGCAGAGCCTCTTGGCGATTGCCGAGATGCAGACCGATCTCCGCGCCGATCTCATTGACCTGGCCTTGGAAGGGGCACGCGCAGTAGGGAGCCAGCTACTTGCGCGGGTGCCCGGCCTCGTTGGGCAGCTCATATCGGTGCCCTTGGCGCTGTTCTCGGCGGTCTTTGCCGCCGTCACCGGAATCTTGCTCGCCGTGTTCTGGTTGAGTGCTACCCAGCAGTTGGACCGCACCCTGGTGGAGCGGCTGGAGCCGGCACGGCGCCAGCGAGTCCGGCGGATCAGTCAGGCGATGCGCGAGCGTATTGGTGGCTGGGCGCGGGGCCAGTTCATCATGATGGTGACTATCGGGGGCGCCTCATTCCTGGTATTGCTCGTGTTGGACGTGAGCTTTCCGGTGCCGCTCGCACTCTGGGCCGGCCTCACCGAGTTTATCCCGCTGCTTGGCCCCGTTCTGGGCGCGGTGCCGGCGATCTTGGTGGCACTGGTCGATTCTCCGACCAAGGCACTGCTGGTGGCGCTGGCCTATCTCCTCATCCAGCAAGTCGAAGGCAATTTTCTGGTGCCGAAGGTGATGGAGCGCGTCGTAGGCCTGCACCCTTTTCTTGTGTTGGCGTCGGTGCTGATAGGTGGCGCGCTGCTCGGTATTCTGGGTGTGCTGCTGGCGGTACCCGTTGCAGCCGTCGCCGACGCGCTGGTGACGGAACTCATCTTCGAGCCGGCCGGCCTGAATGAACCATCCGACGAAGGAGAGGCACCCGGCGACGGCGAGGCGGCCGCGCCTCCGCCGACGAGCCGCTGGCGACGAGCGCTGAGGTTCCTGAAGCTAGGAGCCGGGAATGCGAGGTGACACACTTGGTCAGCACAGTCCGATGGCGGTGAAGGTGGTGCAGACCGAGTGGTCAGGAGGAGCGATGTCCACGACCTATCGCGCGGCGGTGATTGGCTGCGGTGGTATGGGCGCCTGTCACGCCAGAGCCTACAACCAGATCGAGCAAGTCGAGCTAGTAGCGGCGGTGGACCCGCTGGCGGCGGCGCGGGATCAATTCCGGCAGGACGTCGGCGTGCCGCAGGTTTTTGCTACGACCGAGGAGATGCTGGCCGCCGTGCAGCCGGACCTCGTGAGTGTCTGCACTTGGCACCCACTCCACCCGGCCCCGACGGTTGCTGCGGCACGCGCCGGCGTCAAGGGGATCATCTGCGAGAAGCCGATGGCGATTAGCCTCGGCGCGGCCGACGAGATGCTGTCCGCCTGCGCGGAGCACGACACAAAGCTGGTGATCGGCCACCAGCGGCGCTTCACTCGTGGCTGGGAACAAGGCCGCGCGCTCGTCCAAGAAGGGGTGATTGGTGAGCCGCTCTGGGTCAATGCCCGCATCGCCGAAGGATTGCTCAACTGGGGTACTCATACGATTGACGGCATCCGTTTTGTGCTCGACGATCCTGCTGCCGAGTGGGTGATGGGCGCGGTAGAGCGCAACACCGACCGCTACGAGCGCGATACGTTGATCGAGGACGCCTGCATGGTACTGGTCAATTTTGTGGGTGGAGTCCAAGCCTTTATCGAGTCCGACCTGCGCCGGGACGGCGCGACCGCCGGTGCGTTTCAGCTTCGCGGCACCGCCGGGCTGCTCGACGTGGCCGAGTCGCAGGTGCAGCTCTTCAATGCCACGACCGGCGGCTGGCACGACGTGCCACTGGGCGATGATGCCGAAGGGTACCCGGCCATCGGCGATCAGACGCACGTTGCTCAAGTAGAGGAGCTATTGACCTGGATCGAGGGTGGCCCCGAGCATCGTGGAGCCGGCCGCCGCGCACGCGCCACCGTCGAGATTATGATGGCGCTCTACCAGTCGGCGCGCGAGCACCAGGTCGTGCGGCTGCCCCTCGCGGAGCCGGGTAATCCGTTAGAGCTAATGGTGGCGGAAGGGAAGCTGCCCGTGCGGGTCCCGGGCCGCTACGACATCCGTGATCCCCAGCGGCGTGCCCGGCAGCGCGCGCAGCAGCGCTGACTGCCACCATAGTTATAGGGTAGCCGCGAGATACTTGTGCTTGTTAGTGGAGACATCGGTGGCGCCGGCGGATGCACCGATACCCACGATCTTCCAGAAGGGGTCTTCCATCGTGAAAGGCCGCCCCTGCTGCTCGGCGGGACGTTGCGGCTCCATGCGATAGCGCTGGCCATCGTGCTCGACGACAATGGCCGTCTGCTCGCGTGTCAACTCATCGAGGATGCTTGTGAGGTTGACAACGAACTCGCTAAATGGAACGACGCGCAGTTTCTGTGCCATTGGCGTGCAACTAGCCTCCCGCAGCAGCACTATAGCACGATGCGGCGGGAAGGTGCCGGCACGATAAACGGCCTGCCCCGCTCCGATAGCTGACGGCTGACAGCTATGCGCTGACCGTTAATTCAGCAAGTATTCGCGCAGCGTGGAGCCGTCAACGCGCCGGCGCAGCCGCTTGAGGGCGCGGTCCTCGGCCTGCCGCGCGGCCTCGCGCGAGATGCCGAGCGCCCGCCCGACCTCGCCCAGCGACCGGGGCACGCCATCGCCGAACCCAAAGCGGGCGCGCATCACTTCCTGCTCGCGGGGGGTGAGTAGCTCGAAGAGGTGATCCACGTCAGCCTTGAGTGCCGTATGGGTAGCGGCGGCGCTCGGGTCCGCGCTCCCACCGTCCACCACCGTATCGCCAAGCTCCTCGCTCGCGTCGTCGTGGACGTGGAGGTTCAACGAGATGGGAGGCTGGCTCGTCCGCCGCAGTCGCCGGACGTCTTCCGGCGTGCGGTCCAATGCCGCAGCGATCTCTTCCACTGTGGGGGTACGGCCAAGCTCCTGCTCCAACGTCGCGTGCGTCTCTTCCACCTTCCAGGCCAGTTGGACGGCATGGACCGGCATCCGGATGGTCCGGCTGGTATTGGAGAGGCCGCGCTGGATAGCCTGGCGAATCCACCACACGCCATACGTACTGAACCGCACACCGCGCCGGTAGTCGAAGCGGTCCACGGCCTGCATGAGGCCGATATTGCCTTCCTGGACCAGATCACCCATCGGCAGACCGGCGGTGCGGAACTTGGCCGCGACGTGCAGCACCAGTCGGAGGTTGGAGGCGATCATCTGCTGTCGTGCCTGCTTACCGGCCTCGACGAGCGCCGTGAGCGCCTCGCGTTCGGCGGGACCGTGCTTGCTCGCAGCCAGGCGCTCCTCGGCTTCCCGGCCGTCCGACATGGCCTTGCCGAGGCGCTGCTCTTCCGACTTGGGCAGGCCACGCGAGTCGCCGGTGTCGTGGAGATAGAGCGCGACTGAGTCGAGGAACTCTTCCGGTTGCAGCGCGGGGCGTTCGGTCGCTGTAGAGGGCGAGGTCGCTAGGGTGGGAGACATGAGGCCTGTTACTCCTTTGCACTACCTGCGTCGGTCCGGCGTCATTGCCTCGGCAGTACGTCGTGCCGCCTGCGGACCGTCCGTCGTCACCTGTAGCCTGCACCAGAGTACCCGACCCACCTGAAGGACTGACCGGCCTCGGCTGGTGGTTGTGGGGAGGTCAACTGGAGATCATCTGGAGTTTTACAGTCCTATTCCCAAGAGGGGCGGCGGCCTGCCCTACCGCCGGCCGCCGGCGAGCTGCGTGGCTTCGGGGAGGCGGCGCAGGGTGAGCATCGCCACGGTGCCGAGGGCCGGACCGATGGCGAGCATGGTGAAGGCTGCCGACCAGCCGGCAGCCGCGACGACGAGCGGCACCAGTTGGATCGAAACCATCGTGAGCAGAAAGCCGACCGAGGTCTGGATGGTCAGTGCCGTACCCGTGTATTCCGGGGGACTCAACTCGGTGATCGAGGCGGAGAATTGGGCCGAGTCGGCGACGACGGAGACGCCCCAGATCAGCAGGATGGCGGTGAGCAGTGGCAGCGGCGCGGTGTGCAAGACCGCAGCCAGTACGGCCATGCTGCCACTGACGATCATCGCTGCGCTCGTTGTCGTCGTGCGGCCGACGCGGTCGGCGCCGGCCCCGGCCACCAGGCACCCGATCCCGCCGCTGCCCACCACCGCAAAGGCGAGTAAGGCGGCGAGGGCGGTCGAGCCGCCGCCGGTCGTCACTCTTTCCACCAAGAAGATCGGCACCCACGTCCACATCGCGTACAGCTCCCACTGGTGGCCGAGGTAGCCGAAGTTGGCTAACCGCAGCCCCCGCCGGGTGAAAATGGAGAGCGCAAAGCGCGGATTGAACTGGGCACCGGCGCTGGCAAACGGCCCTTCCCGAAACAGGAGCGCGACGATCAGCCCGCCTACGATGGCCAACGCCGACGAAACCAGGATCACGGTGGCCCAGGAGAACGTCTGAGCGCCAGGGCTGCACAGTCCGATTGCGGCCAAGAGCGTGCAGACCTCGCCTGTCGTCGCTAACGAGCGCACGAGATGCGGAGCCGCCGAGCCGACGGTCAGTGCGCCCACGACGAGACCGATGGCGAGGCCACGGTGCCGTCGCGTCCAGGTGGCGGCCAGCTTCATGCCGGGCGGATAGACGCCGGCGAGGCAGAAGCCGGTCAGGAAGCGCAGCACAATCCCGGACCCTAACCCGGTGGCGAGGACGGCGAAGCCGGCGTTGGCCGCCGCGCCCAGCAACGCGCTGATGACGAAGAGGCGTCGGCTGCTGACAATATCCGGCAGATTGAGGGCCCCACTCACGGCGGTGCCGGCGACGAAGCCAATTTGCACGGCCATGGTGAGCCAGGCGGCGCTCGCCACCGACAGCCCCCAGGTGTCCTGCAAGGCCGGCGACACGGCCGAGGCGCTGAACCACAGCGACATGCCCAGCACTTCGGCCAGCGCGAGTAGTCCCAGGTTACGCCACTGCGCGCGGCTCCCTTCAGGGGAGTCGTTGCTCGTAGGAGGGGCTGCGGGCGTGCTGCTTGTGACCATGGCGGCTCCAGCCGTCATTGCGGCGGAAGCGGAAACACTGGCCCCCTCCCTAGCCCTCCCCCGCTGCGACAGGGGAGGGAATGCGCTGTCCTCCTACCGCAACGGGGGATCATAGGGGGGCCGGAGACGGTTCCGCTAGGCAGCCCGCTTTGTGGGCGGCTGGAGCAGCTCCAACGGGCTGCCGTCGGGATCGCGGAGGTAGACCGCGTAACCGCCCTTGTTGACGCCAGCGGTGATCTCAACCGGCGGCGAGACGAACGTCGTACCGGCGGCGCGCAGCTTTTCATAGAGTGCTGGCAGGTCCCCGACTACAAAGCAGAGGTGTCCGACGCCGGGGTTGTTCGTCCGCAAGGGGGTGGCTTGGCCGGGGTGGCTCTGATACTCGATCAGCTCCAGGATGTGGCCGTCCGGCACGTCGAGCTGCAAGTAGACGATATGGAGCTGCACGTTCGGAAAGCCGGTAATCGTGCTCAGATAGGTGTCCGACGTGCGGCGATCCACCACCACCTGCATCCCCAGCAGGTCGTGGTAGAAGGCCAGCGACCGCTCCATGTCGCTGACGGTAAAGCTCGTGTGGTGAAAGCCCCGTACAACCATGCTGATGCTCCTTTGCTGCGCTGCATGTACCGGTCAGCCGCCCTCGGCCGGCGGCGACCCGGCCACCTTATGATACGTTGCGCCCGCGACAGGGGAGGTAGAGTCCGAGGCCGGAGAGTGCGTCAGGGGGATTACGCGGAAGTAGGCGGGGGACCACAGGGGGGGCAATGGGAACTATAGACGTGAGTGACCAATGGCCTTGGCGTGCTCACCCAGGTTGACATGTCAACCCCAGGCGTGTAGGGTGATGACAGTGCCCGGTGCGAGGAGCGTGGCGGAATCGGCAAAAACCCCCTCTCCTCGCACCGGGCATCCTCATTCTACCCGCAGGCTCCGCATCGCGGCCAGGCGGACTTGACCAAACGTTCTAAATATGCTATAATGATAGCATGAATACGATGAGTCTCGCCGCCTTCTTCCGACAGTTTCCCGACGATGCTGCTGCGGAGCGCTTCTTTATCGCGGCTCGCTGGCCGACAGGTATCCGCTGTCCGCGCTGTGCAAGCGATAACATCCAAGAGCAGACGACCCACAAGACGATGCCCGACCGCTGCCGGACCTGTCGGCGCTTTTTCAGTGTCCGCACGGGTACCCTGATGGAGGACAGCAAGCTCGGCTATCACACCTGGCTGCTGGCCTCGCACCTGCTCCGTACCGCCAAGAAGGGTCTGTCCAGTGTGGCCCTTGCCGAGCAGTTGGGCGTCTGCCAGAAGACCGCCTGGTTCCTCGCTCATCGTATTCGTGAAGCGTGGGCCGACCAAAACGAGCCACTCACCGGCACGGTTGAAGCTGACGAAACATATGTTGGAGGGAAGGAACGCAACCGGCATCTTGACCGCAAGAATCAGATTCCGAAAGTCCCGGTTGTCGGCGCCCGTGAGCGCGCGAGTGGCCGGGTGGTCGCTAGTGTGATGCCGGCCGTCACCCGTGCGGCGATGGAAGACTGGATTGCCACCCACGTCAGTCCGGCTGCGCGGCTCCACACCGACGAGTCCCCCGTCTACAACCGCGCGCCGGTTAGCCAGCACCGCACGATCAACCACAAGCAGCATCAGTACGTCCTGGGTGACGTGACCACGAACGGCATCGAGAGCTTCTGGGCCTTGCTCAAACGGAGCTACAAGGGTGTCTATCACTGGTGGTCGCCCAAGCATCTGCACCGCTATCTGGCCGAGTTCACCGGCCGCTTCAACGCCCGCGAACTGGAGCCGATGGAGCAACTACATGGTCTCGCCGTCGGCATGGTTGGCAAGCGATTGTGCTACATGACACTCGTGGCCGACCTGTTATCATGCTGAGGGCCGCGATTTGACGGACACCGCTTGACACCGTACACTGACAGACGTGTCACCGGGCAAGCACCTTGCTCGGTTTGCTCAGAAACAAGGGAGGTTAGACGTGGCGAATCCGCAGGCCCCCTATCGAGAACGACCACCACCATTGATAGAGCCGATACCGGATACGCTGGAAAACATCGCCCGTGTCATAGTCACCACTCCACCCCGCAACGTACCAGACTCCCCAGCCGAACAACGTACCGGCTCGCATGAGCCGACTGACCGGCACGCTACACGCTAGGTAGCCCATCGCCATGAGATGCGCCCCTTGGAGGGCGCTCGTGACCATAGCCACCGGGATAGCGGAGAGGGTGGGATTCGAACCCACAAGGGCGATAAACCCTGACCGTTTTTGAGACGGCGGCCTTGCCAATCGGCAACCTCTCCATGATCCCCCGGTGAGTAGGTCTGTTCCTGCCGCCCCTGACAGCGGCAGGCGAGCGCCCTCCAAGGGGCGCATCTCCTTGTCATAACACACTGACACCGGCGGCGGCCAGCCTGCGGCCATCCCTCATTACCCTCCCCCGCCCATTCCTCTGTTGTTTGATTTGCCGCCACTCCCCCACGGCGGCATACTCCCCGTTGGACTCCCCATAAGTCCGTCCGGTACTCAGCCGCCGCGTGTCTCAGCGCGAGCGCGGTAGGAGTTGGCATGTCCATTTCATGCCTCCTATCCGGTTCGTGCTGGGATGCCGGCGACTTATGGGGAGAAGCCAACATCCTGAGCCGGATAGGAGGCTTCTCTCATGGCGCAACTCCCCCGACGTACACTCCTCAGCACTGGTCTTGCACTCCCCGCTCTATCATTCGCACCCCGCGTTGGCGCTGCCACCAGCCTCGATTTGCCACCTGGCACGCCGGTCTACTTGCGCGATACCTCGCACATCTACCTCGTCGGTACTGACCGGCAGTTGCATTGGCTTGGCGATACCCGGGCCTTAGAGGGCAAGGCTGTCCGCTGGGATCAACCTCAGACGTGGCGCTACAGCCAACTTGCCCGTGCCCCCCTCGGTGATCCCTACCTCTCGGCGGGACTACTCAAAGATGGCGACCCGATCTACCTGGTCAAGTGGGAACATGATTGGGCAGTGCCCAAGCTGCTGCATATCCCAAGCATCCGCGACGTGGAGGTGTTCGGGATCAACGGCAGCAACTACGGCCGCTTTGTCATGGACAGGGCACGCTGGGAGGCCAAGTACGGCTTCACGGTTGCCGACCTGCAGCATGACCGCCTCCAGCCCGCGACGTGGGGCCGGTGGCGCGGGGTTATCAACCCTGATTCTTACACGAAAGCCAACCCGGACTGGCCGGCCATCTTCCTCCGCTATCTGATGGGGACAGGCCTCGGCTTCGCATGCCAACGGGGGACGGATCAGTGGGCAGCGATGATCCCCTGGCCCTGGACCGGCAACCTCGGCGACCAGATCGGTGACGAGCCGAATCGCGGTCATCCCCACATTGCCTATTCCATGTATGGCCCGGCCCGACTATCCGCGCCACAACTATGGCGTGGAGGGCAAAGCTGGCCGGGTGGTTGGCATCACAGTCGGATCGCCTCGTTCACGGATATTCCGGGCCGATCCTATGCACGGCAACTGATCGAGACCATCCTGAGCGGGATAGCAGACGGGCAGTATGGCCTCACGGTGGCGTGGCAGCAGAACGGCAAGCAGTGGCACCGCGAGCTGGATGTGAGCGGGATCGAGACCGCGTTAGCCTGGCTCAACGTGGAGCGGTCCCGACCAGAGCCACCGACCGATTGGAGGTCCCGTAGGTACTTTCAGGCTATAGGTAACGAGTGCCCGGGGAGTAGGAATTCCTACCCGGAAGTCAAAGCACGCTGTAGCACAGAGTAAAGGAGGAAGGAGACGATGTTTCGTTGGTTCTGGCGCTTTCTGGCGATGGCGATCTTAGCTGGAATGGTTGCCCTCTTGTCACACTGGAGTGGTGATGCCATCTTTGCGGGAGGCCACTGGCAGCGCCTCTCCTGGTTGATTACCACGCTCGACTATTTCGAGGTGCTGGCGATGTTGGGAGCAGCGGTCGCCATCATTGGTGCCGGTCTCACCGGCCTCGTGTGGGCGGTGCTGTTTATCTTCCGCAAGGCGATGGAGTCCTAGCCGCCGCTTGACACCACATGGGGATATGTGGCGGCCTATAGAACAAACGTCCCCAGCGGTCAGAGAGCGGCCGCTGGGGACAGATGAAGGGAGGTGGTAGCTTGATGTCTGCGTTAGATCGTGAATCTCAACAGCAGGCATTGTAGCCCGTGCCCGCTCGCCTTGAAAAGCGCGTGTTGAGCGCGTGCGAGCGGGCACGCTTCATGCACACCACCCACGAGTACCCCGATAGTCTACCATATCCCCGTGACCGCCGATGGTCACTCACGTCTATAGTTCCCGGGGCAATAGCGTGTGGCCTCGGCAATAGCTTCTTTAGTCACGGCACCGCGCCATTCGGCAATAATGGCTTCCCAAGCCATGCCCATGGCTACCTGCTCCAGCACATCGGCAACCAGGATGCGTGTGCCGCGAAAGGTGAGTTGACCGTGACAGATAGCGGGGTCGGCAACGATGTAGCGTCCTAGAACTATGGTCTGCACTGTGCTTCTCTCCCTATCCACTCGAAGATGTTCATGAGTTGGCAATGTCCGAAGGTGATTCTGGTAGCGGTGGACTTGAGTGTTCAGATGTCTTCTGCGTTGTGCTCGTTCACGAAGTCATCAATGCTGGGCGTGATGACTTCGATGAAGCGGCGGAGCGTTTCGGCCAACGTGTCGGCAAAAGAGTCATCAAGCGCACTGCCGCGACGCGATACGTCAATTGAGCCGCGTCCAAGTTTCTGCTCATCGTAGATGTGTAGCTCTGTAGTCTTACTCACCACGTCTTCATCTGCCCTTGGCCACCAGCCAAGTCCCACGTCAGCCTGATATGTATCCGGGGAATCCTTCTCACGGGACAGGTTAATCAGGTAGACCATAACCCCGTTACCCCAAGGTGGCCGCGAATACCACCAGCGATAGTAGCGGTAGAAGTAGCCGAAGCCGTGATCGCCTGCCCACCTGCTTTGCCTGTCCGGCTTGATATCACCCGGCAAGCTACTCACGACTCGTTCTGAAACGTCTCTGAGAAATCTCGTAATATCATCGTTCCTATTCCTTGCGAAGGTCTGAGCCAGCGAGCCGGGGCGTCGAACGATGGGTCTGTTCTCGTCTGGCGAGTCGCCGATCCCGATGACGTACTCGTCTACTCCGGGCACTGGGATAAGCGTATTCGCTTGGATGTACAGTGAATCGGTTTTCTCGTCCTTGTATGGCGTAAGCTGGATGCAGGTAATCAGGTCTTCGCCCGGTGCTTTCTCGTTCAGCCAGACGGCGGCAGAGGTTACTTCCGGAGCGAACCGGTGGCTGGCCAGGATGATGCGCTGGTCGTTGTTCAGAATACCGAGGTCGTCAGCGCCAAGGTGTTGCAGCAGCTTGTTTCGCGCTTCTGATTCGGATACCCCGTCATGGTCGCCAAGCATACGGATGATGTCGTCTGCGCTGGCTCGATGCAGATAGCTCGCGTACTTGATCGCCTGCCAGTGGGCATCCGCGCCCGTGTCGTCGCGCTTCAACTCGATGACGACCAGCTTTCCATCCACGTCCACCGCTAACAGGTCGAGCCGCTCGTCCGTCCGGTCGAAACCGCTGAACTCCTTCCCGATTATCAGCAAATCTTCACCCAGAATACCGGGGTTGGCGGCTACCCATTCCTGAATGTCCCGCCGCTCTTGCAATCCCAATTGGGCGAATTCGACTTCTTCGATGCGCTCGGATTCCCGGCTCTCAGGATTGATCCTGAATAACTGCGGTTCGGCGCTCATATGCTTCCTCTTCTACAACAGCGTTTGTATAGGATGGGAATACCCATCACATGCATGGTACAACCCGATGCCGGAGCGTCACGACACGCGGTAGACGTAGGCGTCCTCGATGAACTGGCCGTTGATGACGGTCTCGGTGTATCGTTTCCCGTCTATCTTCTTCCGGGTCTTGATGCCAGCTCGCAATGCAACGATCAGCGGATCGTCGTCCTCGCGGACGGTGGTGTCTTGCAAGTTGAGCGACTGATTCGAGTCCGCAAATCCGTTACGCAGCACCTCCTGAATACGGGTATACGCCTTTAGTGGGCCTGCTGCGGTCACGTAGGGAGAGGCGAGCACAAGGAGCCATTCGTTTGCCTCTGACGTGTAGAGCCAGAACGAGGCGACGAGATCGAACCCAGCGGTATCAAGCTGTCTCGTTAGCTCGGCTCCGGCAGCGATCATCTGCGGCGTCAGCGCCTCTTTCGCTACCACTTTCACCAAAACTTCTTGATACATGGCAACACCCCGTACTCTGCGTCTACGATAGCACCATACAACGTCACTGCCCGATGCTCTGGGACATTCGGCCGGTAGCGGACTTCCTCGGACCAGTCCCTCACGGCCTTCCAGTTTATATTGAAGGACTCTTCCGATGCGGCACGTTCCCGGAAATTTTCCTCCAATCCCGCTATCCTGGCAAGAGCAGAAAGGTTGTGTGTATGGCTTGAGTTGACTCTTCCCCTATCTGGAAAATCGTACTGCTGCGTAGCCTTCGCTATACATGCCTTGAGGGCACACTCAACCGCGTAGCCTGCCAGGTAGTATGCTCCTGCCCAGCAGTTGTTTTCGAGTAACACCTTCGCCTCTGCAATCCGTAGCTCTGCTAGTCGTTGCAGATCGAAGCGATTCATGCGTCTGTGCCAGCTGCGTATTGGGTATCGGGGTGGGAGGCAATACCAGATGATTATACCGAGGGGACTACGCGGAAGTAGAGGGGAGCGCACAGCCCGTTGGTCCGCACGCGGCGGACTCGGCGGCGCGCTCGCGGGCCAACTGCTCTTGCTGCCACGCATAGTCAATCGGCTCCGTAAACCGCTCCGGGTGGAGCAGTGCCCAGATTTGCTTGCGGATCACGAAGTTGTCCGGGTCGTAGCGCAGCGCCCGGCGCCAGGCGGCCGCGGCCTCCGCTGTAGCGCCGCGGTTCCGCAGCTCCAAGCCGAGTTGCCAGGCGGTCTCGATCAGCTCGCGCCGCAGGGTCGCGGTCTCGTCGGGAGGCTCAACCACGGACTCCGCGCTCGCCGGAAGCGCCTCGCCACGAAGGAGACGGGTAACGGCAGTGCGGTCGTCGTCGTGCTCGCAGCTGAAGCCGCCGAGCTTGCGAAAGCGGACAACCTGATCGGCGTCGAGCACAATGCCATTGGGGACGGCGCGGAAGTTGTAGGCCAGCGCCAGCCGGTTCTCGGCATCCACGACTGTCGGGAACGTGGCGCCGGCCCGCTCCACCCACGGCCGCGCAGCCGCCACCCC
>JAJDZR010000101.1 GCA_022824545.1 Chloroflexota bacterium | reverse complement strand
CGAATCGTCAGTGAGCTGGATGCCCACGTGCGATCCGGCGGCTTGGGCGTTGTGCTGGTCGAGTGCGGCTTTGTCCTGTCGGATGAATCGTCTACCGTGCGTATTCCAGACGTCTCATTCGTGGCCAGGACGCAGTTGCCTGGGAATGGTCTGCCCAGTGGTCACTTTCATGGTGGCCCCGATCTGGCCGTTGAAGTCGTGTCACCAAGCGATAAGGCCGGAGAGCTGGCGGTGAAGATCGCCGACTATCTCGCTGCCGGTACGCAGCAAGTGTGGATTGTGGAGCCGAATACGCGCACGGTCACCGTCTACCAGCCGGGTGGGGCGGCGCGAGTCTACGGTGCGGACGATACCCTCAACGGGGGCGACCTGCTGCCCGGTCTCGCGCTCCCCGTAGGCGACCTGTTCGAGTACGGTGTGGCGGCTCCATCCCGTGCAGAGTAGCGCGAGCTTGCCGCCGGCGGCCCCCTATGGACGCTGCGTGCGCGGTGGCAGAGCGGCGTCGGAGTACACGGACCGTTGAGCGAACGACTGTCTATGCTTGACCGCGCGATCACGTACAACTTCGAGTACGACCGCAAAGTGCGGGCCGGCTTCATCGGCTGCGGTGGTCACGCCTACCGCAACATCTTCCCCACGTTCCAGTACGCGCCGGTGGACCTCATCTCCGTCTGCGACTTGCAGCCGGAGCGCGCCGCCGCCTTTGCGCGGCAGTTCGGCGCCCGCCGCGCCTACACGGACCACCGCGAGATGCTGGCCCGCGAGCCGCTCGACGCCGTGTTCGTCGTCGCCGGCTACGACGAGCACCACCGGCCACGCTATCCCCAACTGGCAATGGAATCAATGCAGGCCGACGTACACGTGTGGATCGAGAAGCCGCCGGCCGCGTCGCTTGCAGAGGTCGAGGCCATGCGGACCGTCAGCCGGACGACCGGGCGGTTTGTGGCGGTCGGGTACAAGAAGATGTTCTTCCCGGCTATCGCCAAGGCCCGCGAGATCAGCCAACGACCGGAGTTCGGGCAACCTACGTCGCTGGCGATCCGGTATCCCCAGGAACTTCCACCGCTGGCGGACCGCTCGGATGACCGCGCCATGCAGGGCTTTCTCGACCACTTCTTTCACCCGGCCTCGATTGTGCAGACGATCATGGGGCCGGTGAAGACCGTCAGCTATCAGCGGGAACCCCGCACCGGCGGCAGCGTAAGCACGCTGACCTTCGCCAGCGGCGCAGTAGCTACGATGCACCTCGCCGGCAGCCACTCGTGGTCGGGGCCACTGGAGCGATTGGAGATCGTCGGTGAGGGCGCGTTTGTCGTCGTGGAGAACGGCGTCAACCTGCGGTACTACCGACCCGGTGCCCGGCGCGGTCAGGGTGGGTACGGGCGGGCGGCGAGCTACATCGGGGCGGACGAGGCGAGTCCGGTGGTCTGGGAGCCAGAGTTCTCGCTCGGCCAGCTCTACAACAAGAATCTCTTCCTGCTGGGCTACCTGCCGGAAGTGCTGTACTTCTGCGAGTGCGTGCTGGACAACCGCCCGCCCCAGATCGCAAATCTCGACGACACGTTGGCGATGATGCGCTGGTACGAGTGTTACCGGCAGCCGGCCGGTCAGATCATCACCATCCCGGCGCACCGGTCCGGGCGGTGAAGGCTACTATTGCTGGCGGTCGAGGGTGCCGGCCTTGTCCTTGGCGGCGTCGAGGAGGCGATCCGTCGGCCGGCCGGCCCGACCGGCTTGCTTGGCCAGCGGACCGTTGTGCCCATTGCGGGACCAGCTTCCATCCAAGAAGATGGCGTCCACCTTGCGGGCGATGCGGCGGGCAGCGGACCGGCCCCGCGCCCAGCTATACCACATGCCGTGCCACAGCAAGCGCCAGCCGCGGCGATGCACCGTCGCCGGGACTCCCCACTGCACGACCGCCGCCCCCCAGGCCAAGCCACCGCCAAACCCGACAAAAACGAGGCGATCATCGGCCTTGACCAGGCCCTCGTCAATCGCCTCGCACAGTGCGATCGGAATGGATGCCGAGCTGGTATTGCCGTAGCTCTGGACATTGACGAACACACGCTCGTTCGGCACACCAAGCGCGCTCGCCGCCGACTCGATGATCCGGAGGTTGGCCTGATGTGGAATGAAGAGGTCTACGTCGCTGGCCGACAGGCCCGCCCGCTCCAGCGCCTGCTGCGCGACGTTGCCCATCACCTTGACGGCGAACTTGTAGACCTCCCGCCCGTTCATGCGGATGTAGTGCTGGCGATCCATGATGGTCTGCGGCGACGCCGGCAGTCGGCTCCCACCGGCGGGAATAGTGAGTAGCTCGGCGCCGGAGCCGTCCGAGCCGAGCACGCTGCTGAGGATGCCGGTGCGCTTCTCGGTGGCCTGCAAGACCAGTGCGCCCGCGCCGTCACCGAAGAGGATGCAGGTAGTGCGATCCGACCAATCGAGGAACCGGGAAAGCGTTTCCGAGCCGATCAACAGCACGGTATCGCATTGGCCGGAAACGATCATACTCTGCGCGACCGCCAGCCCATACATGAACCCGGCGCAGGCCGCGTTGATGTCGAACGCGCCGGCGCGCTCGGCCCCGATGGCGTCCTGGACGAGGCTGGCGACGCTCGGCATCCCGCCGAACTCCGGGCTGAACGTGCAGACGATCACGAGGTCAATGTGCGCGGGGTGAACGTCGGCGATCTCGATGGCCGCCTGCGCCGCCTGCTCGGCCAGCGATGCGGTCGTCTCGCGGGGGCCGGCGATCCGCCGGGCACGAATGCCGGTGCGCGTGCGAATCCATTCGTCGGAGGTGGAGACGATCTGACTCAGCTCGCCATTCGTCATCACGCGACTTGGTAACGCCTTCCCCCAGCCGACGATCTGTGCGTAACGAGGCATCCGTGTCGTACTCCGGCTCTCTCCGGCGCTGCCGAGATTATACGTTGCAGGGGCTTGGTTGGAGCGGACATCGGCACTGCGTCAGCCCACCTGGCGCGTCACACATACGCTAACAAGGCGTGCAGCGTATACCGTAGCACACGCGGGGACGGGGTATTGGGAGACGGCAGGTAATCAAGTTGGCAAAGCGAGCTGTCATAGCGCCTGGTTCGTCCGGTGCGCTAGAATCGTTAAGGGGAGTAGGCGGTGCTGATGAAAGTTGACAACTTAATCGGATGGGGCAGACCTCACCCCCCGGCCCCCTCTCCACATGGTGGGGAGGGGGTGTAGCGCCCGAATCGGGGCACTGAACGCGGCTTTGGGTTCCGGCTTCCGCCGGAATGACGGCGGCAGGGCGCGATGAATCGCGCCCCTACGAAAAAACCTACCCTTGTCAGCTATGGCCCCCCCGCTGCGGCGGGGGGACGGGGATATCCCCTCCCCTTGGTAACTCAGTCCGGGGTAGGGCGAGGGCCAACACACTACCTAATCAAGTTCGCAACCTTCATTAGCAACCGTGAACGCCGGGCCTGCGGCGGTCGGAGAGAATTGAATTCATGAGTCGGGTAAGCTCCATTGGTCAATCAATCATCAGAGCCGTTCGGAAAACGAGGCCGTCGGGTGCGCCTCGGGCGCATCCGGTTACCCCACGCGCAAAGCGTCCCTGGCCCCATGCGTCCGGGTTGCCCCTGCTTGGCAATGCCATCAGCATGTCGGGAGATGTGCGTTCCTATCTCACGGAACAATACCTCCAGCTGGGACCCGTGTTCCAGGTACGGGCATTCCAGCACACCTTCACCGTCCTGGCTGGCCCAGAGGCCAATCTGTTCTTGATGCGTGAGGGCAAAACGCATCTGCGCTCCCTGGAATCGTGGACGGAGTTCAATTCCGAATGGGGCGCAACGCGCTCGGTAGTGAGCATGGACGGTCAAGAGCATTTCCGTCTCCGCAGAATACTGAAGGACGGCTATTCGCGTTCCTACATCGAAAAACGCCTCGGAGCCGCCGTCGCTATTGCCGAGCGCGAAATCGCCTCGTGGCCGCTGGACGTGCCGCTGCCCGGTTTGTACATGCTTCAACGCATCATCACCGATCAACTGGGCGTGCTGGCCGCCAATACTTCACCGCGTGCATACCTGGACGACCTCATCGTGTTCATAGAGACATTGCTGCTCACGACCGTCACACGTCAACGACCCGGGCTGCTGCTGCACGCGCCGCGCGTGCGGCGCGCCCGCAAGCGGATTGCTGCACTGTACGAGCAAGTCATGGCAGCGCATGACGCCGGAAGCCACGAGGGGCGCGAGCCGGACCTGATAGACGACATACTGGAGCTACACAAGACGGATCCCCAGTTCATGCCGGAGACCGACCTGATGATCTCCGTGCTGGGGCCGTATATTGCCGGTCTCGATACTTCGGCCAGCACCAGTGCGTTCACGCTCTATGCCTTGCTGAAACACCCCGATTTGCTACCACCGGTGCAGGCGGAGGCGGACATGCTCTTTGCCGGTGGAATGCCAACGGCAGCGGGCCTGCGTAAGCTGGACTTCACCCATCGTGTGGTGCTGGAAACGCTACGGATGTATCCGATTGCCCCGGCGATGATACGCACGGTAGCCAACTCGTTCGAGTTTGCCGGCTATACGATCCCGGCGGGCACGCAGGTCATTGTGGCCACGACGGTGCCACACTATCTGCCGGAGTATTTCCCCAATCCGGAGCGTTTCGATATTGACCGGTATCTACCGGGTCGCGCCGAGCACCGGCAGCCGGGGGCGTATGCCCCCTTTGGCCTGGGGCCGCACCGCTGTCTAGGTAGCGGTTTTGCCGAAGTGCAGATCGCCGTGACGCTGGCGACCATCATGCACCAGGTCGAGCTGGTCCTCGACCCACCCGATTACGAATTGCAGATCAATCCGGCGCCGATGCCCAGGCCGGACAAAACGTTCAAGTTCAAGGTGATCCGGCGGCGCTAACGCCGGCAGAAATAGGCTGGGGGATCAAGACTTCCAGCCACCACTCCGCGTCTTGTTGTGAACCGGATTCTTGCCGCGGTGAGTCTTGCGGTGTCGGGCGAGCTTCTGAGCCTCCCAGCGACGGGCATATGCACGAGACATCGGACGGGTCTCTACGTTCAGCTTGCCGCGCTTCCCGTCCTGTTTGTGCTCAGTGGCCCGCCGGCTCGGATCATTGGTCACGCCATAGTATGTGGGCTGTCCTTTGCGATCCCGGAGCGAGTACCCCTGCACTGCACCGCCTTTGCCGGCGGTCTTACGACGGCTCCGGCGAGGATCACCGGACACGCCGACGTATCTGACTCGGCCCTTGCGATCCCGGAGGGTGTACCCCCGCACTTTACCGCCTGTGCCGGCGGCGCTCCGACGGCTACGACTCCTACGGCTATATCTCGCCATGCGTATCGCCCCCATTACTGATTGGACACAGAATAGCAGGCGGCGGCCCCGGGAGTTGGCGCAGAAATGGTCCTGAAACGAAATAGGCTTCTGCTACTATTTTTTCATGGTGACAATGACTGCAAAGCCACAGGAGCAAAGGTTCACGTTCTCATTCGCGAGCGTAGTGAGCTTCGCGCTCATGCTGAGTCTCCTCTGGTTCTTTGGTAACGCGGGGCAGGTTCACGCCTGCAAGTGTGCGGAACCCGGCCCTCCTTCCGAAGAGCTGGCGAAGTTCGCCGCAGTCTTCGCGGGAAGAGTCGTCTCAATCCAACACTCCTATGACCCTGATACAGCGGCTCCCTCACCGCAAGACCGCACCACGATCGGCTTCGACGTCAGCACCGTATGGAAGGGCGCGGTCCATGAGGAAATGTACGTTACCACGCCACCAACTGGTGGAAGTTGTGGCTTCACCTTCAAAGTAGGAGCGGCGTACATCGTCTATGCTCACGACAGCGCCGATGCTGACGGCGGCTATACTGTAAGCATATGCAGTCGCACCGCCCTCCTCCAGCACGCACAGGCTGACGTCGCGGCGTTCGGGGAAGGTGACACTCCTCAAGCCGGGATTGGTGGACCGTTTCTGGCGCAACCACTGCTGCTCCAGCACCCCGACCAGCCCGGTGTCGAAGTCTCGGTCGGTGTTGGCTCAATCAGCCGCGACGGCCAGCAGATCATAACTAGCGGGTTCGTGCGCGACGGTAGTCTCGGACAGACCTACGCCGTCGTCCGGCGCCAAGGCGATGGGCAGGTCGTCCGCCGCTGGATCGCGCCCGACAGCGATTTGGTCCATGCGGTGCCCTGGGCCATTGTGAATACGCAGTACACGTTCCCGGTGGGGGTGATCTTGGCGATCCCGCTGGACGAGCAGTATCCGTGGCCGAATCAACTGGTGCGGCGCTTCGATGGCGGCGATGATCGCATCTTGGCCTACGACGCGGCGCTGGGCCAGTGGCGGCACGTACCGGACATCGCAACGTTCCAGGCGCGGGGGTACTACTGGTGCAACGTGACGGCAGCCGACACAGGCTTCTTCGAGCGCATCGCACTCGGGCCGCCCTATCGGGTGAGCGATGTGCCGGCCCGGGCCGACTACCCCGTGTGTCAGACGTAGGCTCGAATGTCGCCAGCCCGCGCTCCCGCTGGTATCACCCGCTCAGGAGCGCGGGCGATACCAGCGGCGGCTCCGGGAGCTGGAGCGGAAATAGGCCGGATATCAAGTAGAAATGAAAGCGGCTTCTGCTACCATTTTCTATGGGTAAATCCCGAAACGAACCGTACATGACCACCACCCGCGGCAGCCGCTACTCCGTCTCCCGGCAAGCGGTACCCGCCGCGCCGGTAGTTGCCAGTGAGGCGGATAAGCCCTTACGATAGCTCGGCTTGTCAAAGGTATATGCGCATACAACCTGCCGCCTGCCAGGCTTTCGGCGGAACTGCTGAGGAAAAGGCACAGCATACCGGTGAATTCCAGTGAATTAAGGAGGCAGCGATGACTCTCCATACACCTATCGGCGCACGGGCAGTGGTCCGGCCACTCGCTATGGCCGTCATCGTCGTCTTGGCCGCGCTGCTCTTCGCTCTCGTTGGCAGCGCCGGTCGGGCGGCGGCGGCCGACTGCAAGTTCGTGCTGGGCTTCCAGGCATTGCACGCCCTGATCCCCGATACGGTGGGCGCCTGCGTGGAGAACGAGCAGCATCATCCCGACCAGGGCGTCACGTTGCAGCGGACGACGAATGGCCTGCTCGTCTGGCAGAAGGCCACCAACCACACCTCCTTCACCGATGGTCACCGCACGTGGGTGCTCGGACCGCTGGGACTTCAGCAGCGGCTCAATACCGAGCAATTCGACTGGGAGCGCGACTTAGCGGTCGTGCCGGTATCTGATCCTGATGCGCCGCTGGTCTTTGATCCACTGGTGATTCGCGGCACTCTTTCCAACGGCCTTAGCTACTACATCAGGCACAACGAGGAGCCTATCGGCCGGGCCCAGATCTCGCTCGCCGTAAAGGCCGGGTCCGTCCTCGAGACGGACGACCAGCAAGGCCTGGCCCACTTCCTGGAGCACATGGCCTTCAACGGCACCGAGCGCTTCGCCAAGCATGAGATCATCGAGTACCTCGAGTCCATCGGCAGCACGTTCGGCCCTGACCTGAACGCCCGCACCGGCTTCGACGACACCCTGTACTTCTTTGAGATTCCGACCGACGATCCCGAGATAACCGAGAGAGCGTTCCAGATTCTCAGCGACTGGGCCTTCTCCATAGCGCTCGAACCGGAAGAGGTCGAGCTTGAGCGCGGCGTCGTGCTGGAGGAGTGGCGCCTCTCCCAGGGATTCGACTCGCGCCTCCAGCAGAACCTGCTCGATCTCCTCTTCAGCGACTCGCTCTACGCCAGCCGCGCGCCCATCGGACTCACCGAGGTCATCGAGAACGCCCCCGTCGAGGCCCAGCGGGCCTACAAACAGCCCTGGTACACGACCAACATGAAGGCCGTGGTCACCGAGGGCGACGTAGACCGGGAAGAGATAGCAACCAACATCAAGCAG
>JAJDZR010000084.1 GCA_022824545.1 Chloroflexota bacterium | reverse complement strand
CCAAGATGGGCATTTCGACGCTCAGTAGCTACCGCGGTGCCCAGATTTTCGAGGCGGTCGGCATTTCCCAGGACCTGACCGATGAGTGCTTTACGGGCACACCGTCACCGATAGGCGGCATTGGCCTGGCCGAGATTGCGGACGTGGTGCTGCGGCGTCACGCCGAGGCCTGGCCGCCACCGAGCGCGGCGCCGGCCAAGCCACCGAACGAGCGCGCGCGCTGGCGCCTGCCCAACCGCGGCTTTGTCCGCTTCCGCCGCGATGGCGAGTACCACGGCTACAACCGCCTCGTCGTCCAGCAGATGCAGCAGGCTGCCACGACGGGCGACCCCGACGACTACCGCCGCTACACCGAGCTTGTCTACGCTCGCCCGCCGGCGGCGCTGCGCGACCTGTTGGAGTTCCGCTCCGACCGTTCGGCAATCCCCGTGGATCAGGTCGAGCCGGTTAGCGCTATCATCAAGCGGTTCAATAGCACGGCGATGTCGCTCGGCTCGCTCTCTCCCGAAGCCCACCGCACACTGGCGGTCGCCATGAACCGTCTCGGCACCCGCTCTAACACCGGCGAGGGCGGTGAGGACCCGGATTGGTGGCAGCCGTTCCCCAACGGCGACTGGGCCAACAGCAAAATCAAGCAGGTCGCCTCGGCACGCTTCGGCGTAACGCCGCAATACCTGTCCCTCGCCGAAGAGCTAGAGATCAAGATGGCGCAAGGCTCCAAGCCGGGCGAGGGCGGACAGATTCCCGCCCATAAGGTGACGCGGCTCATTGCCCGCCTGCGGCACGCCATCCCCGGTATCCCGCTCTTCTCGCCACCGCCCCACCACGACATCTATTCCATTGAGGACCTGGCACAGCTCATCTACGACTTGAAGATTGCCAATCCGCGGGCGCGGGTCGGTGTCAAGCTCGTTGCCGAAACGGGGGTCGGCACGATTGCGGCGGGCGTTGCGAAAGCCTACGCCGACTACGTCCTCATCAGCGGCCACGACGGTGGGACGGGTGCCTCACCACTCAGCTCAATCAAGAACGCCGGCGTACCCTGGGAGATCGGCCTGTCCGAAACCCAGCAAGTGCTCGTGATGAACGACCTGCGCGGCCGTATCCGCGTGCGGACCGACGGCGGCCTGAAGACCGGGCGCGACCTGATCGTAGCGGCCCTACTCGGCGCCGAGGAATACGGCTTTGGCACCGCCGCGCTGGTGGCGATTGGCTGCGATATGGCGCGGCAATGCCACCTGAATACGTGCCCCACCGGAGTCGCCACCCAGCGCGAGGACCTGCGCGCCAAGTTCCGCGGCACGCCGGAAATGGTCGTCAACTACTTCACGCTCGTCGCTACGGAAGTGCGCGAAATCCTGGCCTCGCTCGGCTACCGTTCGGTGGCGGAAATCGTCGGCCGCACCGACCTCCTCCACCAGCGCCGCCTAACCGATGCCACGCAAGCGCTCATGCTCGACCTCAGTGAAGTCCTACAGCAGCTCGATCCCGAAGGCACGCGCCCGCGGCGCAGTCTCCAGGAGCGGAACGACCGCGGCGACACGCCCTTGGACGACCGCCTTCTGAGCGATGCGAAATCGGCTATCGAGACCGGGCAGCCGTTCGAGGGCCACTACCCGATCCGCAACCATCACCGCACCGTCGGCGCGCGCCTCAGCGGTGCCGTCGCTGCCCGCTACGGCGACATCGGACTCCCGCCGGGGACGGTACGGCTCCACTTCAACGGCACCGCCGGCCAGAGCTTCGGCGCGTTTCTCGCGCCCGGCGTGCAGCTCACCCTCGCCGGTGAAGCCAACGATTACGTCGGCAAGGGCATGGGTGGTGGCGAGATCGTCATCCGACCGGCAGAGCAGGCCGGTTTTGCGGCCGGTGAGAACACCATCGTCGGCAACACGGTGCTCTATGGCGCTACGAGCGGCGCGCTATTCGTCGCCGGCCGCGCCGGGGAGCGCTTTGCCGTGCGGAACAGCGGCGCGTCGGCCGTCGTCGAGGGTGTCGGTGACCACTGCTGCGAGTACATGACCGGCGGCATGGTCGTGGTGCTCGGCAAAACCGGGCGCAATTTCGCCGCCGGCATGTCGCACGGCGTCGCCTACGTGCTCGACGAGTCGGGCCGCTTCCCGTCCCAGGTCAACCGCGAGATGGTGGACCTGGAGCGCGTGGAATCCGAAGACGACGAAGCGGCGCTACGCACCCTCATCTCGCGCCACTACCAGCGCACCGAGAGCCGCCGGGCCGAAGAAGTGCTGGCCCGCTGGCCGGAGATGCTGCCACGCTTCTGGCGGGTGGTACCGCGGCCGGCGCAAGTCGAGACGGAGACGGCCGCCTCACGCGTCACCTCGGTGTCCGGTAGCGATGCCGTCGAGCTGCAACGTCCTGTGCCGGCGCGCCGCTCCTGACCGGGCGCTCGCGGCGAGTACGGCGGTTGCCCTGTAAGCAGTGCCTTGAAACGGGGGGGCTATGACCATAGATAGAAGTGCCGGCATCGCCACCCGGCCGTTCGGCCGTCACCGCGAGCCGGTCAGCATGATCGGCCTGGGAGGGGGCCATCTGGTGCGCTCGTCGGTGAGCGAGGCCGACGCCGTGTACCTCATCCGGACGGCGATTGACGAGGGGATTACCTTTCTCGATACCGCCTGGGACTACGGCGACGGTGCCAGCGAGCACCGCTTCGGGCAGGCGCTGGCCGGTCGGCGCGATGGCGTCTTTCTGATGACCAAGGTCTGCGCGCGTGACCGCCGGACGGCGTTGGAGCAGTTGGAGGAGAGCTTGCGGCGCCTCCGCACCGACCATGTAGACCTCTGGCAGTTCCACGAGTGCAACTACGATAACGACCCCGAGTGGCTGGCTGCACCGGGCGGTGCCCTGGAAGCGGGGCTTATTGCCCAGGAGACGGGAAAGACTCGCTACCTCGGCTTCACCGGCCACAAAAGCCCGCACATCCTCCGGGCGATGCTCGACATTGACTACCCCTGGGATTCCTGCCAGCTACCGATCAACGTCTTCGATAGCCTGTATCGCAGTTTCCAGCGCGAGGTGCTGCCGGAGTTGAGCCGCCGTGGCATTGCCGCCTTGGGCATGAAGTCGCTGGGCGGAGACGGTCAGTTCATCACCGCCGCCGGTCTCTCGCCGGAGGAGTGTCGCCGCTACGCGCTCTCCCTGCCCATCACCACGCTCGTCTGTGGGATACAGACCCTCGACAACCTTGCGCAGGACCTCGCCATCGCGCGGAGCTTTGTGCCGATGAGCACTGCCGAGCAGGCCGCCCTCCGCGAGCGGGTACGCCGCGAGGCGACCGATGGCCGGCACGAGTGGTTCAAGAGCACGAACTTCTTCGACTCCCAATACCACCGCGACCAGCACGGCTTTCCCGCCCACGCCGCCGTCCCGCGTTAGCAGCAGCCCTGGCCCCCCTATTGTCCTCCCGCTCGCAGGGGGATGGGCGCCGCTTCCCTCCCCTGTGCTTCAGCACGGGGGAGGGGCAGGGTGGAGGCCAGCTACGGGGTCACCTCCCGCCCGTCAGGTGCCGGCTTCCTGCGAAGCGGCGGAGCGGAACGTGAGGCGCCGGAAGAGGCGAGCCAGTTGGCCGTTTTCCCAGACCACGAGCGTCGTGCTGGCGGTGAATACCGAGGAGTAGGTGCCGGTCGCAGTGCCAATCAGCAGCACAAGGACGAACTCGCGGATCGTCACGCCGCCGAGCAGCAGCAGCGCCGCCAGCGTGAAGATCACGGTCAGCGAGGTGTTGAGTGACCGGTCAAGGGTCTGGTTGACGCTGAAGTTCACCACGCGCTCGAACGACTCACCGGGGAACCGGCCGAAGTTCTCGCGGATGCGGTCGAACACCACAATCGTATCGTGAACCGAGTAGCCCACCACCGTCAGGATGGCGGTGACGAACAGGGCATCCAGCTCGAAGCCCAGGACCCGGCCCAGGATGGCCCACACCCCCAGGACCACCAGCACGTCGTGGGCCAGTGCGATGATCGCACACGCTCCGTACCGGTAGGCTTGGTCCACTTGCCGAAAGGCCCACCACAGATAGAGCAAGATCATCACGCACGCGGCGGCGACGGCAATCACCGCCTTGCTTGTCAGCTCGCCGCCGACCACCGGCCCGACGACCTCGAAACGTAGCTCGGTAACTTCACCGAACCGCCCTCCCAGCGCCGTCTTGATCGCCTCCTTCTCCGCCGAGGCGATGTCGCGGGTGCGGACAATAAAGGTAGCGTCGCCGGTGGTCTGCACGCGCGCTTCCGGGTACCCGGCCGCAGCGTAGACGGCCTTGATCTCGGCCGGTTGCGCTTGCTCACTCAAGCGCACCTCCAGCATGGAGCCGCCGGTGAAGTCAATGCCGAGCCGCAGGCCGAATACGGCGAGCACAATCAGGCCGGCGCCGATAATCACCGCCGAGAGCAGGAAAAACCAGTTCCGACGGCCCATAAAGTCAAACATCGCTCGTGCTCAATATCCTCGGCGCCGTTTGCTTACGAATGCACCTTGGCCGCTACCGGCGGCGGCTCACTCGCTGGCGCCGGCGGTGTGCTAATCCCGAAGGCCCAGGCTGGCCAGTCCCCGCGTACCCGCACCAGGAGGCGCAAAAGCGTCCGGGTGGCCGTGATCGCGGTGAACATGCTGACCAGCACCCCGATGGCCAGCGTCAGGGCAAAGCCCTTGATGATGCCGGTGCCGAACCAGAAGAGAATGGCGCAGGTGATAAGCGTGGCCAGGTTGGAGTCACGGATGGAGGTCCACGCCCGCGCAAAGCCGGCCTCCAGCGCCGTGCGTAGCGAATGTCCGGCCCGTAGCTCCTCCTTGAGCCGCTCGAAGATCAGGATGTTGGCGTCAACCGCCATGCCGATGGAAAGCACAAAGCCGGCAATCCCGGCCAACGTCAGCACGACGGGAATCAGCTTGAACAGCGCGAATACCACCACTGCATACATGGCGAGCGCCGCCACGGCCAGCAGGCCCGGCAAACGGTAGTAGATCAGCATGAACGCGGCCACCAGCGCCAATCCGACCGCGCCGGCGACGATGCTCTTCTCCACCGAGTCCTGACCCAAAATGGCGCCCACGCTGCGCTGCTGCACAATCTTCATCGGTATCGGCAGGGCGCCGTACTTCAGTTGGATCACGATGCGGCGGGCCTCTTCCAAAGAAAACTGGCCGGTAATCCGGCCACTGTCGGAAATCTGATCGTTGATGACCGGCGTAGAGAGCACCACCTTATCCATCGTGATAGCCAGAAACCGGCCGATGTTGTCCTTGGTATGCTCGGAGAAAATGCCCGCTCCCTCCGAGTCCCACTGGAAGTTGATCTGCGGACGCCGGAACTCGTCGAAGCCAACATCCGACGACTGCAGGTTCTTCCCCGTCAGGATGGTGGGGTATTGCCCCTCGGCGAGCCGGGTGCCCGCGGCCGGCGGTGTATCGCCAACGTCAATGAACTCCAGCAGTCCCGTCTCGCCGAATAGCTGGATGGCCGCCGCTTCATCTTCGAGGCCCGGCAGCTCCACCACGATCCGCCGCTCGCCTTGCAGCTGGATAACCGGCTCGGCCACACCGAGGGCGTTGACGCGCTGGTCAATGATCGCTTTTGCCGCTTCCATGGCCTCCGGCGTCACCGCCTGGCCCTCGGGCGGATCGGCCTCCAGCAGCACCTGAATACCGCCTTGCAGGTCGAGTCCCTGCACCACGCGCACGTCACGCTCGATGACCGTTGTGCCCAGCCGGAGGTTGATCCCCGGATTACCCGGCCACGCCACCCATCCCGCAAAGGTGGCGATGACCAGCACCAGAGCCAGAGTCAGCAATAGGCTGCGGTTCCGCATGGTGAGCATTCACTCGGCGCGACTCCCGGAGCACGGGGAGCCGGCGCTCACGGGGATAGGGCGTAGTCTCGCACCCCCGACACTCCTACAAGTATATCAACCGCCGGTGTCCCGCCGGTGCCGGCCCCGTTTCCGGCGGTGGGGACACCTGTCTCAGTAGAGGTATTGCCACCACGGCTGGTGCTCCTGCTCCGCCCAGCCGTGCAGATCGAACTCCTCGTGCCAGCCGCGGTGACGTACCTTGAAGGCCCAGCGCAGGCGGTAGAGCAGGGAATAGAACTTCGCTTGCCGCGGCCCATTCGTGGCGGAATCCACGGCCAGATGCATGGTCCAAGCCACCGTGAGCACCACCATCAGCATCTCCCACGGTGGCCAGGAGTCCCGACGTGCCGGCGCGCCAGCCATTGCCGGCTGTGGCCAGCGTGCGACGGCACCGGAGGCCAGCAGAGCCAGCAGAGCGAGCGGGTACTCCCACCCGTGCAACGGCACGACCAAGCGGTTGGCTTGGCGGCTGCGTCGGACGAGGGCGTAGTCGAGGAGATGGTCAATGTCAATCCCCACTCCACCGACCAGCGCGGCGAGCGCGGCGAGCGGCCCCCAGCGACGACCGGCCCACCAGGCCACCGGCAAGGTGCTCAGGACATGGTAGACTGGGCGAGCCATAGTAGGGGATGGTAGCAGGTGGCAGCGTGTCGCCCACTTGTGCATTATGCACAAGCGCCAGGCGCGGCACACTAGGCGGCCTGTACGTAGCCCGATCCGGCCGCCGCTCGGCAGCATTACCCTATGCCGCCCGTCGTCGAGGGACGGTGAGCGGCTGCCGGCTGATCCACGGAGTACGGAAGGAGTAACGCATGGCTGAAGCCCAAGGAAACGGTAACGTAGCACCCTCTGCCGACCCCAAGGACCTCATCGCGTGGTCCAAAGAAAAGGGTCTGGTCATGGTGGATCTGAAGTTCATTGATCTACCCGGCCTCTGGCAGCACTTTTCGATGCCGATCAGTGAGTTGACGGAAGACTTGTTTGTGGACGGTGCCGGGTTCGACGGCTCCTCCATCCGCGGCTTCCAGCAGATTCACGAGAGCGACATGCTGCTCGTACCGGACCCGGCCACTGCCATTGTGGACCCGGTCTACAAGGCGCCGACGTTGAGCCTGGTCTGCAACATCGTGGACCCGATTACCAAGGAGCTGTACTCGCGCGATCCCCGCTACGTGGCCCAAAAGGCGGAGCAGTATCTCCTGACCACCGGACTGGCCGACACGAGCTACTGGGGGCCGGAGGCGGAGTTCTTCATCTTCAAGTCCCTGCGCTTTGGCCAGACCGCCAACAGCGGGTTCTACTACATCGACTCGGAAGAGGGGATCTGGAATAGCGGCGCGGACGGGATGCATAGCTCCCCTGGTGGGGACAGCAGCCCCAACCTCGCGTTCCGTCCCCGGTACAAGGGCGGCTACTTCCCGGTGCCACCGATGGACAAGCTCCAGGACCTCCGCACCGACATGGTGCTGAAGCTCATCGAGGCCGGCATTGACATCGAGGTGCAGCACCACGAGGTCGCCACGGCCGGCCAGGCCGAGATTGACATGCGCTACGGTGAACTGGTGCGGATGGCCGACCAGGTGATGCTCTACAAGTACGTCATCAAGAACGTCGCCTATCAGAATGGCTACACCGTGACCTTCATGCCGAAGCCGCTGTTCGAGGACAACGGTTCCGGTATGCACGTCCATCAGTCCCTCTGGCTGGATGGGGTCAACCAGTTCTTCGACAAGAGCGGCTACGCGCTGACCAGCGAGATGTGCCGCCACTACATCGGCGGGCTGCTGAAGCACGCGCCGGCCATCTTGGCGTTCGCTGCTCCGACGACGAACTCCTACCGCCGGCTGGTGCCCGGCTACGAAGCGCCGGTCAACCTCGTCTACTCGGCTCGCAACCGCTCGGCCTGCGCCCGCATCCCGGTCATTTCCGAAAGCCCGGCGGCCAAGCGCGTCGAGTTCCGCTGCCCCGATCCGTCCTGCAACCCCTATCTCGCCTTTGCTGCCATGCTCATGGCCGGGCTGGATGGGGTCATCAACAAGATTGATCCCGGCGAGCCGATGGACGTAGACGTCTACGACTTGGAGCCGGAAGAGGCGGCCAAGGTCAGGTCCACACCCGGTAGCCTGGAAGAGGCCCTGGGTGCGCTGGAGGAAGACCAGGACTTCTTGCTGCGCGGTGGCGTCTTCACCCAGGACGTGATTGACACCTGGATCGCCTACAAGCGGGAGGCAGAGGTGGATGCGATCAACCTGCGCCCCCACCCCTACGAGTTCCACCTCTACTCCGACATCTAAGCAGGACTGGCGCTCCCGCGCTCCCCGGCCCGCCTGCTGCGGACGGCTCAGGCGGGCCGGGGCGGGAAATTCGAGCCGATGTGCTGCGCCTGCTGCC
This sequence comes from Chloroflexota bacterium, assembly GCA_022824545.1. Taxonomy (GTDB): domain Bacteria; phylum Chloroflexota; class UBA11872; order UBA12225; family JAJDUF01; genus JAJDUF01. Next base: position 10,460 of record JAJDZR010000084.1, on the reverse strand, counting down.
CTTGGCGGGGAATGCTGCACCTGACACTTAAGTTGCGGAAAGTATTACTGTTTGGATATATTTGACTGGTGCCCGTATCGTTGCCGCACCAATCATTGGAATTCTAAGCATAGGAGCAACAGATGGTTCCGCCGTCTGCGCCGCCCAACGACTTGGGTCGGTGTGTGGCCGGTTTGATGAACGCAGTCGCTAAGGGGACGGCGCGGCAGTTGGCCCCCTTCTCGATTATCCCAGTGGAATACACGATCCTCAGCGTGTGCTTCACCGGTCAAGCGGATACCGTCACCGGGCTGGCGCGCGTGATCCCGGTCGACGCTGGCCGTATTAGCCGGCTCGTGAATAGGCTGAGTGAGCGTGGTCTGATCCACCGGCGCCGCTTGCGGAGCGACCGGCGCACCGTCCGGTTGACTCTGACCCAGGAAGGGCGGATGCTCGTGCCCAAGCTGGCGCGCCGGGTGCAGACGCATAATGCCATGCTCTTGGCGGGCATTAGTGCGGCGGAAATGAACGCTTTCTTCGAGACCTCTCAGAAAATCCTGGCAAATTTCGCGGGCGCCGAACCAGGGAAGCAAAAGCCGGGGCGCACAGATGAGCCGGAGGAGTCGTAGTCCCCAGCCTCACCTCCCCAGCGGGCAGCCATGCTCTGGAAACACCCTCTCAGCCGCATCCCTCTCCTAGCTCCTCTCTCACCCTCCCCCGTCGTCGTCCTCCCGCTGCAGCGGGAGGACGGTAGCACCGCCTTCTATCGCAAACCTCAACGGAGCCTAGTAGGGCAGGCCCAGCGCGGTGGTCAAGAACTCGACCACCGGGGCAGCGGTGCGGTATGTCTGCGCCAGCTGATCCATGAAGTCGGGAGCGCAGGCAGCCGCCTCGGTGAATGAAGTCACCGTCACGAAGTCCTTGCGCCGCAGGTCCTCGATGAGCGGGTGGTTGGGATCGAAGCCCTTGGGCGCACGCTTGAGCGAGTCCCCTCCTAGCTGCCAGCGCCGCCGAAACTCCTCGTCCGACGTCAGCCGTTGCCAGCCGGCTGGATTGGCCACCATGGCGTCCCGAATTCTCGTCAACGACTTCATATCGGGATGCCAGATGCCAGCCCCGGCAAACACGTCGTCCGGCTCCAGGTGCAGGTAGAAGCCGGGCGCGTGTACGTCTTTGCCGCGCTCGTGACGGAAGTGCGCCGCTGCCTGCGTCTTGTACGGGCTTTTGTCCTTCGAGAACCGCACGTCGCGGTAAATCCGAAAGAGCGACCCGCCGACGGGCCGGGGATCGGCGACAAAGTGTACGCTCAACTCGTGCAGCGGCAGCGCAAAGTCGGCGATGAACCGCAGCAGCGGGTCGCGCACATCTGCCTCGTAGCGCCCTTTATTGGCCTGGAACCACTCCCGGTTGTTGTTTTCGCGCAGCTCGCGCAAGAAAGTGAACAATGCCGGGGCGAAGTGCGTCTGTCCTGTCATCGCGGTGCTCCTGTTGAGCTTCGGTCTCGGTCCATGTGGTGGCGTTCGCCGGCAGGGAACGGCTGCTCACGCCGTCGTCTGCGCTCACACCCTGCACGGCCACCCGGCCCGTTCAACGTTGACAACGAGATTGCGCCGGTCCGGTTGCTCGCACGCCGGGTCATGCGCTGCCCGCTGCTCCCGCTCCACACGAGGATCGGGCCGGGGTGAGGCGGACCGGAGGTTGAGAGGTGCTGTAGTGAGACAACCGCGCTAGTCGTTGGAACCACTAGGGAGAATGCTTGTGATGCCAGATTCATCTCCAACACAACCACTGGACGGACAGACTTTGCCGCTATTGGTCATCGTGAACGGTGCGCCGGCCAGCGGGAAGACGACGTTAGCGCGGCGGCTGGCGGACACGTTGCGACTGCCCCTCTTGGAGCGTGACGGCCTGAAAGAGATGCTCGCGGACCATCTTGAGGTGGCCGACCTCGCGCAAAGCGAAGCGCTCACTCGTGCCGCCGTTGGGGTGTTCTACACCCTCGCCGACGAGCTACTCCGGGCGAAGGTAGGCATGGTACTCTATCAAGCGTACCGGCGCGGTCAGGCCGAGGGGCAACTGCGCCCCTTGCTCGCTGCGTGTCGGGCTGTGATGGTCCACTGCGTCGTTCCGCCGGAGGAAAACGTCCGGCGCTACATCGCCCGATTCGAGCGCGGCGAGCGCCATCCGGCCCATTTCGATGGTGAGCGTATCGCGCGTGTCCGCTCCGGGGCGCTACGCATAGACTGGCGCCAGTCCGAGCCGCTGGAGTTGGCGGTACCCACGCTGCACGTAGATACCCTCGACGGCTACAAGCCCTCATTCGAGGAGATCGTAGCGTTCGTCGGGCAGCACGCCCCTTGCTGACCGGGGTAGGTTTTTCGGCGAGAGGCAGGTTGGCCCTCGCCCTCGGCCTCCCTATGGGTCCCCCCGCTTCGCCGGGGGACGGCGTGCTCCCTCCCCTGTGCGTCAGCACGGGGGAGGGCGAGGGTGGGGGCCGAGGGGTGCGGCCTGCCCCTACGTCAGCGCCGCACGCTTGCCGAGCCGCACCGTCAACGACTGCTGCTCACCCGTCGCAAGCGCCACCACGATCTCGACCTCATCACCCACCTCATACTGCATTATCAGTTGGCGGAGGACGCTGAGATTGTCTACCCGTTGACCTGCCATCGAGATAATCACACTGCCTGCCGGCAGTCCGGCGGCTTGCGCGGGTGAGTTCGGCAGCACGGAGCGGACGTAAACACCGTAGCTGATCCCGTGTCCGGTCTCTGCCGCTAATCCGCGACTCATATTGCGGATCTCGACGCCAATCTGCGGCCGTGGCAACCCCTCCGGCGAGAGCAGTTGTGCGGCGATCTGCTGCACGCGCGCCAACGGGATCGAAAAGCTGGTCAACGACCGCCCCCGGCGCATCACCCGGATCGCTGCATTCAGACCGATCAGCTCACCGCGCAGGTTGACGAGCGGCCCGCCGCTGTCGCCCGGAGAGAGAAACAGATCGGCCTCAATCATGTCGGTCTGGGGATAGTTATCCCGAATCTGGATGCTGCCCGCCATCGAGGCCACCTGGCCAACCTTCGCGCTAGGTATCCCCGGCAATAACGGGGCATAGCCAATCGCCAGAATCCAGTCATCCGGCTGCACCGACTGCGAATCGCCGAGCGGAATCGTCGGCAGGTCATCACCCTCGATCTTCAGTACGGCGATGTCGGTCCAGTCGTCGCCAGCCAGCACCCGGACCGGGAAGGTCCGCCCGTCCGCCAGTTCGGCGTGCAGTTGGAACCGGGACCGCACCAGAGGGTGGACCACGTGGTAGTTGGTGTAGATCAACCCGGAAGGGTCGTATAACACCCCCGAGCCGGCGCCCGTCCGGCCGTCAGTCAGCTTCACCACCGCGCTGCGGGCGCGTTCGACCACCGCGCGCAGCGTCGCCAGGAGCGTATCTTCGACGCGCACCGGCGGGCTGCCCGGCAGCCTTGCCAGCGTCCGGCTGGCCGGCAGCGCGACCGTTGCCTCGTCCGGGATGAGGCCGGCCTCGATGGCGAGTGTGCCAACGTCAAGCACCGTCACCTGGCCGGGGAGCGCGCCGTCCTCCTGCACCCGCCACTCCTGGAGCACCGCTCGCTGCGTGCGGAGCACGCGGACCGCTCCCAAGTCGGCAATGGGAGCGGTTGGAAGTCCGTAGCGCTCCAGATAGTCGGACGTGGCGAGGTACACCCTCCGCAGGGCCGGATACCCGTCGAGGTAGGCCAACCGCGCGGCGACGACCTCCTCGAAGATCAGCTCGGTCTCATCATGGAACAGTTGCTGGGGGGGAACCTGCGCGTGCTGCTCCAGCCAGGAGTCCAGGCCGGCATTGGCAAAGGCATCGAGCAGATTGACCAATGCCGCCCGGTTGGTCTGCGGCTGCCATTGCAGCACGCCCTTCTGCGTCGCTTGGGTCGTAAAGCCGTCCCACTCAAACCGGCGCGAGATCGGGTAGCCGAGCGCCTCCACCCCGCCGAGCCGCTCGAACTCGCTGGCAAAGTTGACGCCACTCTCGTCCGTGATGCGGAAACCCGCGTCGCCATCGGGATCGCCACCGGCCTGCGTGAAGTAGTGACCGTTGACGACCTGGTAGTCCGCGAGTGCTTCCTCGCGGGACTGGGCCGCAGCAACCGCGGCATTGAGGCAGACCAGCACCAGGGCCACGACCGTCGCGGCCAGCAGCAGGGCTGACCGGCCAGACGCCGATAACTGATCGTTCTGCCGCCGTGCCGCCAAGCGCCCCATGATTGCCGGCCCCTCAAACCCTGTGTCAAAGCATACTGAGGCACCGCTACTCTGGCGTAAAGAGTTGGTTAAATCCTGCCCGCCTGCGGGAAAGCAAGCCCGTTGTCAGCAGGGAGCTTTGCAAGATATGACGCCGGTGGGAGCACGGTCCGCACCCCTGGTCCCGCCCCGCGCGTGAAGCAGGGGTGCGCTGGACACAGGACCGTGGCTCAACTGCCGGCGTTTGGGAGGAAGATTACCAATGGAACGTGAACCGCGGAACTGGAGGAAGTATTGGCATTCGTATACGGCACACGTAGCGCAAGGGCTGGTCGTCGGCTTTGCGCTCCCAACGACTCTAGCCTCGGTGCTCGCGTTCGTGGGCTATCTCGTCTACCAGGTCGTTGAGTATGGCCGGTGCAGAGACATCGGCCGTGGGGTCCAGTGCAGCGATTGGCCGAGCAGAGACATCGCCGATTTCATGCTCGGTTTGTGGATTGGATGGCTGCTACGCATCGCGCAACGGCGCTGTCAGCGTAGCGTAAAGAGTTGGTTAAATCCTGGCTGGCCTCGGCCGCCGGCTATACTCCGTCCGTGAACGTAATCCTGCACATTGCCTACCGGGCGCAGTGGCTGCGTGGACAGGCCGAGGGCGCGTACCGGGCCGAGAGCCTCGCCACCCAGGGCTTCATCCATAGCTCCAGACCGCACCAGTTGCTCCAAGTGGCCAACGCGCTCTTCCGGGGACAGCGCGATCTGGTTCTGTTGTACATTGATCCCCAGGCGGTCGGTGCCGAGATCAAGTACGAGGCACCGCCGGGTTCGCAGGAAGCGTTTCCGCATATCTACGGCCCGCTCAACACCAACGCCGTCATCAAGGTCGCGGACCTCCTCCCCGACGACGACGGCCTGTTCACGCTCCCCGCGGACCTGACCATGCCCGAGTAGGCCCCGGCCACTTGCTGCACGCGAAGATCCTCATCGCCGAGGTTAGTTGGAGAATGCTTGCATAATCGCCTTCCTAGCGACAATGCCCTGTCGTGTCCTGATTATCAGGTTCATTTGGCTCAATGCGTTTAGGTCTCGGGTGATGGTCTTCTCTGTCTTGCCGGAGTAGGCCTCGGCAAGTCTTGGCGTGAGAAGACGAATGTCTCTGCGCCGGACAGGTTCATCGCGTTCGGACAGGTCCAAAACAAGATGCCTGCGCCTAGTGGCAGCGTGACCGGACCGGTCACGAAACTTCATGTGGATATAGTTTTCCCACATGGAATCCCTTATCTGGCCTTTGATGGTGTCAATCTGCTCTTTCAAGCCATCCACGAATCCCTGAAGGGCATAGACCAAGAAAGCGATTACTCCACTGGGGTCTCTGCTGGCTCCGTCCAGCCTGCGGTAGTATTCCGACCGAGTCTCGTTGTAGTGGTTGCTCAGAAGGTGGGTAACCGGGTTGGGGACTCCGGCACTCAGAAGGATTTGGTACTCAACAAGCCGCGCGACTCGCCCGTTGCCATCGCCGAAAGGATGTATCCAGAGCAGGTACAAGTGGGCAACGATGGCCTTCAGTATAGCCGGGGCAAATGTCGCATGTCCTACTTCGATGTTCGTAATAGTATCGAGCCATTCGAAGAGACGACTGAGTAAGTATTCGCAATCTCTCGCGGGTGCTCCCTTATAGCGAGCAACTACTACTTCATAAGTGCGTAATTTGCCCGGTATAATATCGTCTTCCAGTTCGAGACCCTGTAGTATCCTGCCATTCAGATACTTCACGTGATCCACGCTCAACGGCGGAATCTGATCGGACCCAATCATCTCGTTGAACACGTCTATAATGTTCTTGACCTCTTTTCCGAGGTACGCTTTGGACGGAGGCAGATCGAGTTCCCCGCGTGCCACCTTCGACACGTCTTCTTGGGACAAAGTGTTCCCTTCGATGGCTGTAGTCGCGCGCGCTCCTCTTTCAAGAGAGACGCGGTTCATCCTACTTGCAGTCTCCGGCATAAGCGGAATTCCAGAGATAACCTCGCACTTGGAGTTGGCATCTCCCAGGAGAGTCCAGAGTTTCACCGGGGCAACACTGAGGTCCAGTGTGAAGGTAATCCACGGATGGGTCTCGGTGTAGTTCATTGTCGAGTAATCAAGCTTTTCATATGCCTCATGCTGGCAACATCTATTTTACACTCTATTATGTCCCTTGGCAATGTCCGTCAGTCTGCCCCCACCCGGTGAGCGCCGCCAGGATCGCAGGAAGCGTTTCCGCACCTCTACGGACCGCTCAACACCGACGCCGTTATCAAGGTCGTGGACTTCCTCCCTGGCGACGACGGCCTCTTCATGCTCCCCGCAGATGTGACCCCTCCTGCGTAGGCCGCGTCACTCGCGCCGCACCACCTCTGAGCATAGCGGGCAGCGGTGTGCAGCTACGGCACGTCAATCGCCAGCCGACAGTGATCGCTAGGTCCCCACTGCTCGACCTCGTTGAGCGCACAAACCCGCACCGCACCGGCCATGCTCTCGGAGGCGAACACATAGTCCAACTGGCGCGTCGCCGTGGCCGGCGTCTGATGGGAGGAGTGAAAGGTGAGGACGTTGCAGCTGTCGGGTGGCAGTTCGTCTGGCCATGGGGCCGCCTGTCGTCCGTGCGGCGCCTGTGGACCTACGAACGGCAACCCCAGCGCAGCCATCCGCGTGAACACCGTTTCGTACCGGGCGGCCCAGTAGGCGCTGCCGTAATCCCCATGGCCGTGGAGGATGTTGAGGTCCCCGGCGGCGAGAATGCGGTGGTTGCGCTCACTGCCGATGAGAGCCGAGAGATCGGAAACTACCCGGTGGGCCGAGGCGTCCGAGATAATCCAACCACTGCCGGTGGCGGCGTGTGGTGACTCCCAGGGCGCGTACATGGAGACAACCACCAGTGGCTCTCTGCCGGGCGCCGTCACGGTCGCAGCGGCGAGTGTGCCCAGGCGGCTGACTGCCAGTTCTCCAGGCCCGGCCGCTGCGAGAGCTTTCGCCTCGATCCACTCCACCTTGACGCGCTCCGACAGTTTGATCACCGCGGCGCGCCAGCGTCGTGCCCGGTAAACGTCTTCCCCGGCCGTCCACCAGGGCGCACCGTCGGTTTCGATGCGTCCCGCGACCTCCGGCGGCGGTTCCCCCGCCTCTTGCAACAGCGCAATATCCGTATCCATGTCGAGCAGCCACGACCAGGGTTCATGGCGGTGAGCGATGTTCCACGAGACGATCTTCATCGTCCTTCCCCATCCCTCGTGGCAGCAGCGCTCATCCCCCAGCCGTCGCCAGCAGCCAGGCCACCGCCTGCACGACGAGCCGGCGGTAGGCCGGGTGCGTCAACGCTTTCCGGTCGTGTCCGAGCACGTTCGTGTGTATCCACCCGGCACCGAGCCGCCTAGTGTAGAGCACCGGCCAGTCTCCCTGCGCCGCGATCACGCCATGGCGCGTCCGACGGTTGAGGGCGCAATCGGAGTATGACGCCAGCACCCGCAGCGCGGCCGGCGCGAGCGGCGTCAGGCGGTACGGCTCATCCGCGATGGTAAAGGACTCCACGCCAGCGGTAATCGGATGCCCGCTGTCCGCAATCCGCACCGTCAAGGGCTGCTGCCGGAGATGCGGCTCCTCGTATCTCGCGCCGATAGCCGCCGCGCCGCCCGGCACCTGCTGAACGGTAAACGCAGCGCCGTGCAGCCCGAGGTACGGCGTGCCGGCCCGCACCGCCTCCCACAATGCCGCGAATGGCGCCGCCGCCGGCTGCCGGTCGGCGCGATACATGGCGATGAGGTCGTAGTCAGTCCGGTTCAGCCGGGTGAGCGGCTCCAGCGTGTCAACGATGTGCAGGTTTAGACCGGCCGGCCCGGCCAGCAGCCCCGCCAGCAGCTCGTAGTGCTCCGGCGTATCGTGGATCGGATCGCCGCCCATGACCAACAGCGCCCTTGGCCGACTCACGCCATCCACCCCTCTCCCCCATCTCACGGTCATCCCGCGAAAGCGGGAATCCACGTCCCCCTGCCGCAGCGGGGGGCCATAGGGGGGTCAGTTCTCGGTCCTCAGCATTAGCATTTCGTGGCGTGCTCGGAACGCATTGGTGTCAGACCAGCCGGTCCATCTCGGCGGTTGGCTTGGCTCGCGGCGCTTGCTGATACGTCGGCAGCCGGAAAGCGGGTAGGTCGGGCTGCTTCCCCTCGTCCAGAAGCTCCCGAATCGTGATGATCTGGATATGCGGGTAATCACGGTTCCATAGCTCGGACCGGTAGCGGCCCGCCTGGACCGCTTCCTGGTGCATCCCGGCCGTCGGCTCTTCCAGGGCCAGGAACACGCCGATTGCCGCCTGCTCCCGCTCTACCGTGCCCCGCAGATCGCGCACCATGCTGGGGCTCACGTGACCGCTCTTAACACTGACCAGGACCGTTTGCAGGCGACCGTTGGCTTCCGTGAAGGTGATCTTGCCGTCAATCCCGCGGTCCTCCCCCATCTTCTTGACGCCGCCGACCGGCGTGGCCCCGATCAAGTCTATCGCCCACCACTGGAAGTCTGCGCGCCCTTTCGGCGTCGTCACCAGCTGCCGCGCCCCGGCGACCTCCGTGGGACGGTTGATGATCTCGAAGTCAACGTCGTCCTCGAACGTATCCCGCAACCGGGTCCGGATGACGGGGATGGCCAGGTAGGCAATGTCAATCCCGATCCATTGCCGTCCGAGCTTCTGCGCCGCCACCAGCGCCGTGCCACAGCCGCAGAAGGGATCGAGTACGGTCTCCCCGGCGTTGCTGCTGGCTTGGATGATCCGCTCCAGTAGAGCCTCGGGCTTCTGTGTGGGGTAGCCGAGCCGTTCGGCGGATTGCGCCGAGAGTGGGTTGATGTCGGTCACGACGTCAATAATCGGCACACCGGCGGTGTCGTCGTAGTACCGTTTGAAGCCGGGAACTCTTCCCCTCGCCGGCCAGTAGATCAGTCCGGCCTCGTCGAGCGCGTCGAGCTTCCGTTGGACGGTCCAGCCGGCAGCCGCTTGCCCGAACAGCGCCGCGAGCGCTTTGTTCGGAGTAGCCCAATGCCTTCCAACGGCCGCCGGATTGACCCCGCGCCACGGTTGCCCGGATTCGCCGCTCCTGGTACCGGCGCCGGTCAGATCGCCGACGCGGAAGCGCCCTTTCTCATCCGAGTAGCGGTAGAACCGTTGAATGTACTCCTCCGAATAGTCCAGGAGCACGGTGTTCCACACGAAGCGATTCGTTTTCGTATAGAACAGGATCGTATCGTGGACCGGCCCCCAGCGTTTGGAGCCGGAATGGGCGCTGGTCCGCTTCCAGACGATCTCGTTACGAAAGTTCTCCGGCCCCAAGATCGCGTCCATCAATATCTTGAGGTAGTGGCTGGCGCTCGGATCGCAGTGCAGATACAGGCTGCCGGTCGGTTTGAGGACGCGGTGTAGCTCGATCAGGCGCACGCTCATCTCGACCAGATACGCGGTCATCTGGTTCTTGCCCAGCCCGGATACCAGCGAGTCCAGCAAAGTGCTGACGTTATCTACGACCCGCCCACCGTGCTGCACGGTGTTTGTCAGATAGCCGTAAGCACTCTCGGCGGACGGTCCCCAGTGCCACGTGTCCTCGAACGCAACGATCTGCGCGTCGCTCGACTGCCCCGACTCGTCCTTGAAGATGATGTTGTAGTTGCGGTTGGAATTGAAGGGTGGATCGAGGTAGATCAGGTCAACGGACTCGTCCGGGATGTCCTCGTGCAGAATAGCAAGGTTGTCCCCGTAATAGAGCTTGTTGTCAGCCATCATTCCACCCACTCTGGGCTGGCGGCGCTAGGGCTAGTTTGCGGTCACACAGGCCCTAGTTTCATTCTAGGGACTCTCGGCATTGGTTGCGGGTTCCCCCTTCCTTTTCTCCTCTCTTGCCGGGTGATGGTATTTCAAGTTAGTCGTGAAGACCTCCAACCACCTGTCCTGCTCTTCCTTGGACCAGTCCGCCACTCTCATCGGTAAGTCGTCGAGCATTGCCACTAATGTGCCGTGTATGCCGTGTAGATGGAACTGTGGCTTGGTGGTGGGCTGGGGGACCGTCTGCTCTTCAGCAGGGACCGGCTGTGGTTCGACTTGTGGTGCATCCGACTTGCGTTGAGCCGCAGTACTCGGAGCCGCAGTGCTCGGCTTACCGGAAGATCGGCGCACTCTGGCCCGCTTTCTAATGTTCGCCGGTATGTGCAGGTCAATG
>JAJDZR010000252.1 GCA_022824545.1 Chloroflexota bacterium | reverse complement strand
ACTACCTTCCCAAATGTGACCTGCGCCGGGATCGTACTGGCCGGTCTTGATGTGGCTGATGGCATACGTCGGCAGCCGTCGAGCCGCCAGGCATTTGTCGCCACTCCGCCAGCCATGGTCTTCGAAACGAAAGTCAAGGTTGTCCGAATAATACTGCCGACGATGAGCGGAAGCCGGTGCGATTGACGTAGTGCACGCCCGAACCGGGCTGCTCGGCCTCGGCCGGCGTGCTGGCGAGATGCGCGGCCAGCACGTCCGCCTGCCGCTCACCCAGCTCCGTCAGCGGCGGGTCCGATACCCGTTCCGTCCAGTCGGTGAGCGCATTGTTGTACGACTGCGCGTGGCGGATGATATACAACTCCATGGATGCTCCGTGTCGGTGACGTGCGACTACCGCGAGAGGTGCTCCATAGTAGCAGTTGCAGCAGCGGCCGGCCGCGGCACCGTCATTGCGGCGCAAGCCGCAATCCACGTCCCCCCGCGCAGCGGGAGGACCATAGGGGGCCCAGTTCCGGTCGGTCTAGGCCGGTGCCGGGACGGTCAGGCGCAGCAGAATGGTGTTGTCCACCTCCAAGTCGCTACCCCAAATGAGTCGGGCCGCGCCATCCCACTTGATCTTGTTGTAGCCGTCCTTTGGCCGCACGTCGCCCGCCGTCCACTCGGTGGCGGCGCTCCAGCCTCCATCGTCAAAATCGGCGCTGGCCCAGCCCGGCGGCGCCTCCGTGCGCTCGAACCTACAGGCGGCGTCCGGGTCTGACGCCTTCTCGCACTCGCGGTTCAACGGAGCGCGGTGGATCACCTTCAGTCTCCAGCCGCTACTGGTGACGGCCACAACCTTCCCGGTGCGGACATCCGTGATCTGGGCAATGAGTCCCCCGTCGCCCATCTGCTGGTTGCGCTCGCCGATGTACTCGATCCCCGAATCGGTCTCCTTGAAGTCCTTGGCCTCAATCGCGATGGTCAGGGGATAGGTGGCCGTGAAGGTGATCGTCTCGGCGTTGAAAGAGCGCTCCGTCGTGATCGGCGTCGAGTCCTCACCGACCAGTTCCCCGTTGACGTACAGCGCGAACCAGTTGTCGGCCCATACCTCAGCCACAAACTCCGACGCCGCGCCCTGCCCCGTCGCGGCTCTCGTCGCGGCGGTTTCCGGCTTGGTGGTCTCTGTTGCCGCGTCTCCGTCCCCGTCGCCGCAGCCGACGGCCAACAGCATCAGGATGACCGCTGATCCCACCAACCGGGCGATGACTCCTGGCATTCATGTGCCTCCTTCTCACTCCGCCGGGACTTCTTCCATACGGACTCGCTGTCCGCTGCCCGATTAGTTTGCCGTCTCCCTGTAAACACACGCTCGGCTCGGCGTTAAGATGCAGTTAAATTCCGGAGCGCTGCGCCCGGCAGCCCCTTCCCTTTAGGGAGGGGGTTTGGGGTAGGTTGCCACCACAGCACTAACATGCTATAATATCAGAACTATAGTTCTATAGCTGAGCTAAGGAGGGAGATGGCAATGACCACGAACGAGCAGCCGATGACCGGCGGTCAGCAGTCCGAATCGAGCGTAGACTGGCAGCAGATCGGTCCCCGGCTTGCCGAGCCGTTCTGTACACCGAAGTGGCGCGTGCAGCGGACGAGCAAAGAGCGTGTCCAGGGCAAGTATCCCGAGGGTACCCGCGGCCTCGTCGTCGCCTACATTGATGCGCGGCAGGTGTTCGGTCGCCTGGACGAGCTTTTCGGCCCCGACGGTTGGCAGACCGGCTATCGCGTGCTCGATGCCGACAGCGGCGCGATAGAATGTACCCTCACCATCGCGGGCATCAGCAAGTCCGACGTGGGCTACCCCAATCGCAGCGGCGGTCCGTGGCAAGTGGTCCGCAACCGATAGCTGGTGAGCAAAACCGGCGACCGACCACGGAGCTGAAGCCACCGCCCAACGGCAACGGCAGCGGCAACGACGAAGCCACCCCCAAGCAGCGGGCCTTCATCGAGCGGCTGTGCGCGGCCAAAGGCGAAGACGCCGCGGCCTGGCCGGCCCACTCGAAACAGGAAGCCTCTGAATCCATCAAGCGCCTGATGGCGCTCCCGGACCCACGCACTGCGGCCGCCGCAGCGTAAGCTCCCAAGGGGGGAGCCTGTTTCTCCGCGAGCACGAGCGGCTTGGCTTGGCCGATGACTGAGATCATCTTTGTGACCCACAGTACCTCCCTCGACAACGAGCACCGGCTGGCCTCGGGACACGCCGATACGCCGCTGTCGCCTCTGGGCCGCCGGCAAGCGGCCGCGCTGGGCGTCCGCTACCGCGACACCTGCCTCGTCGCCGTCGTCTGCTCCGATCTGCAGCGGTCGTACTGCACGGAGATTGCGTTCGCCCAGCGCGAAATCCCGCTCATCAGAGACGCCCGGCTGCGCGAATGCGACTATGGCGAGTTCACCGGACACTCCACCGACCTTGTGGAGCGGGAGCGTCCCCACAGAGTCACCGTGCCGTTTCCGGGCGGGGAGAGCTATGCACAGGCCGCCGCCAGGGTACGCAACCTATTAGCAGACATGCCGGAGCGTTATTCCGACCAGCGGGTCATGCTGGTCGGACATCGCGCCACGCAGTACGCCCTAGAGCATTGGCTCAACGACGTCCCGCTGGAGGTGGCCGTCGTCGCGCCCTTCGTATGGCAGCCCGGCTGGACTTACCGGCTCGTCAGCGTGCCCCCGCCATCGTCATAGGGCTGTTCTTCCCAGCGTGATAGCCGAGAGTGGTAGCCGCGCCCTCCATCGTTGGCGTATGATTGCCAGCGTTGAGAGCTTACAGGGGGAGGCATCCAGTGAATCCTGAGTTGATCGCCAACTACGAGGAAGAAGCCGGCGAAGGCCCGCTCTGGCACGTTGCCGAGCAGCGCGTCTATTGGGTAGACATCACCACCAGTCGTATCTTCCGTTACCATCCTGCCTCAGGTCACCACGAGTTGTTCTACCAGGGCGAGGAGGACATCGGTGGCTTCACCTTTCAGGCGGACGGCTCGCTCTTGCTCTTCATGGCTCGTGGCGCCATCAAGGTCCTACGCGACGGTCAGCTCACGACGATCATTGACGAGATTCCGGCCGAGCGCCGCACGCGGTTCAACGATGTAATCACCGATCCCGCCGGCCGTGTCTACTGCGGCACCATGCCGACCGACGGCGACGACGCGCGTCTCTACCGCCTCGACACCGACGGCACGCTGACCGTCCTGCTCGAAGGCATCGGCCTCTCGAACGGCATGGGCTACACCCTCGACCACCAACAGATGTACTTCACCGATACGTTCCAGCGCAAGATTTACCTGTTCGACTACGATCAGGCGACGGGCGCGCTCTCCGGGCAGCGCGTGTTCTTGGACGTGCCCGAGGACGACGATGTGCTCGGCCCCGACGGCATGACCGTGGACGCCGAGGGCCACGTGTGGACTGCCCTGTGGGGTATCGGCTGCGTCGCCCGCTACCGGCCGGACGGCACCGAGGAGCGCCGCGTGTACTTCCCCGGCGTCAAACGCGCCTCCAGCCTGATCTTCGGCGGTCCGGACATGGACGACATCTACGTCACCACCCAGGGCGCCGACGACAAACCGGCCGCCGGCCCCGACGCCGGCGCCTTCTTCCGCGCCCACGTCGGCATCCGCGGCCTCCCCGAGTTCCACTCGCGCATCGGGCTATAGCGCCAGCCCCGCCATCCCATGACCGCACCACCCGGCACCCAGATCACTCCGGCCGAGCTACGGCAACTCGACGCCCAGTACCGGCCGTTTCCCGATTTCCAGTCATTCAGTGCCGCAGTTGAGCTAGATACCGACCTCTGGGAGCTAGTGGTAGCCGGCCTACGCCAGAAGCAGGCTGACGCCTCGGCCGACTTCGACCGCTCTGTCGAGGTGGCGCTCCGCGCGGCCGCCGTTGACACCGGCGCCCTCGAAGGCGAGTACACCGTGGACCGCGGCTTCACGATGACCGTCGCGACCCAGGCAGAGGGCTGGGAAGAGCAGATCGCAGAGAAGGGCGAGCACGTGCGGCGTCTCTTCGAGGCACAGTTGCGTGGCTATGAGTTGGCGCGAGACCTTGCGGTGTCTGAGGTGCCGATTACCGAGGCATGGATTCGCCAGCTTCATACTGAGTTGGCAGAGGGGGCCGAGACCTACCAGGTGCTGACCCCGCAGGGCTGGCAGGAGCAAGCCTTGCCCAAGGGTACCTACAAGCGTCTGCCTAACCATGTCCTACAGCAAGATGGTACAAGGCATTCCTACGCGCCGGTGGACCGCGTGCCCGACGAGATGCAGCGCCTGATCGCCGAGTTGAGGACACCCGTTTTCGAGCAAGCGCACGCCATCCTGCAGGCGGCCTACGCTCACTATGCGCTGGTGGTGGTCCATCCGTTCGCCGATCTAAACGGCCGCGCGGCGCGTGCCCTCGCCTCAACGTTTCTACTCCAAGCGCAGCAAGTCCCGCTGGTCATTTTCGCCGACCAGCGCAACGAGTACCTCGATGCATTAATCACGGCCGACCGAGACAATTACCAAGTGTTCGTCGCCTTCATATTCCACTGCGCTGCCCAAGCGAGCCAACTCATCGCTACTCACCTTGTACCGCCTATCACGCAACAGGCGGAGAAACTGGGCGAGACTATTGCGTTGCTGTCTGAGCTTTCTCAGCAGGAACTCTGGAGTATTGGAGGTGAGTTGCTGGGGTCCCTGGAAAGGAGGGTCAGGTCAATTCTGGATGAGATCGTACTGCCCAAGGGTGTGGATGCCGACTCTATGTTGGTAAATCGCATGCCTTGGTCAGGTCCAGATATAGAGGGATACCGTGAAGTGGATTGTATGCTGCCCGCTACGAGCGAAAAGCAAAACATGATCGACATTCATCTAACTACTGTGATCTTGGCTCGAAAACACACTACTACTGTTTCACTTCGTGTACTTGCCAAGATAGGGGCACCGATATACCCGCTCCTAATTCAGAGTGTTGAAACCTCCGACGTGTTTCCAATACGCCTGGCTGACGTGCATCCCGAGGAGACTGCTGGTCTGACTAGGCGACTGAGAGCTTGGCTGCGAGGTGTCATCAGCGAAGCTATTGGCAAGCTGACTAGAAAAGCCGAGCAGTCTCTGCGTGAGGCCAGCCACTAAGCCAGGCCGACATGCGGGTCCTCGACGCCCCCTCCTGCCGGAATCGCCGTCCACGCGCTACACTGTAAGCATGACCTCCTGCTGTTGGCTTGCGCCGCTGCGGCGCGTGCTGTGGCCGCTGCCGCTGCTGGTGGCCCTGTTCTTGCTCGCCGCGTGCGATCTAGGGGAAACCCAGCCGGAACCCGCCCCACCGGCCCCGGCGGCGACGCAGCCTCCAGTTCAGCCGACGACGCCACCGACGCCGACCGTACCGCCGCCCGCGCCCACGACGCCTCCGGCCCCGACACCGGTGCCACCGACGGCCACCACGCCACCACCACCGCCGACGGTGCCACCGGCCACCGCCACGGCACGCCCGGCCCCAACGCGGGTTGTCGCCGTAGCCACCGCGCCACCACCGCCGACGGCGACCGTGCCACCACCAACACCAGTGCCACCGACGCCCATCCCGCCAACCGCGACCATGCCACCATCCCCGACACCCGTCCCGCCGACGGCGACCACACCGCCACCACCGACACCAGTGCCACCCACAGCGACCATGCCACCCCCACCGACACCAGTGCCGCCCACAGCAACCAGTCCGCCAGCGCAGACGGCGTCCCTCTACAAGGGCGTCGCACAGGGACTCACGCCGGAAGGGTTCGCGCTTTTGGGCGCGCCCAACGCGCCGGTGACTATGATTGACTATTCGGACTTCTTGTGACCTCTCTGCGCCCGCTACGTGTTAGCGGTAGAGCCGGTCATCATAGATAAGTACGTGCGCCAGGGGCAGGTGAAGCTCGTCTTCCGCGCCGTGCTCAACCATGGCGAGCGCAGTATTCGCACCTCTGAGGCCGCCGCCTGCGCCGGCTTGCAGGGCCAGTTCTGGCAGTTGCACGAGCTGCTCTTCCAGCGCCAGCGGGAAGTCCCGCGCGGTGGTGGCGACGAACTCGTGGCCGCCATGCAGCAGTTCGCGTCGGCCCTGCCGGGCCTCGATCAAGCCGCGTTCGCTACCTGCCTCACCGAGCGGACAACGCTCGAACACGTGCAGGCCACCGATGCCGAGCAACGCACGCGCGGCATCGTCCGCCAGCCGATCTTTGACATCAGCGGGCCGGGTGGCTCGCAACGTCTGGTCGGCCTGCCGTCCGTCGAGGCACTCTCGGCGGCGTTGGATAAGGCTGCGGGATAGCGAAAGGTTGGCCGGCTGGCTATCGTCATCCGAGGAGGTGTACTGGAGATATGATCCCATACGCTTGGCTTGCGCCGCTACGTCGCGTGTTGTGGCTGCCCCTGCTGGTGATCCCACTGTTCCTGCTCGCGGCGTGCAATGGAACGGAAACGCAGCCCGAAACGGCCGCGCCGACCACCGCCGACACGGCGCCGGCTACGCAGCCCACTGCCGCTGCGCCTGCACCGACAGCCGCAGTTCCCAGCGAGGCGCCGGCCGGAACGCCCTACAACGGCGTCGCCCAAGGCCTCACGGCGGAGGGCTTCCCCTTCTTGGGCGCAGCAGATGCATCGGTGACGCTGACCGAGCACTCGGACTTCCAGTGACCGGCCTGTGCCCGCTACGTGTTAGCGGTAGAGCCGGAAATCATTGACAAGTACGTGCGCCCAGGGCAGGTGAAGCTCGTATTCCGCGCCGTGCTCAACCTCGGCGAGGGCAGCGTCCGCGCCGCCGAAGCCGCGGCGTGCGCCGGGCAGCAGGGACAGTTCTGGCAGATGCACCAGTTGCTCTTCCAGCGCCAACGGGAAATCCCCCGCGGCGATGCCGTAGTGGCCGGCTTGCAGCAGTTCGCTACGGCGCTGCCGGGCCTCGATCAGGCCGCGTTCGGCACCTGCCTCAAAGAGCGGCAGACGCTCGAGCATGTGCAGGCCACCGATGCCGAGCAACGCACGCGCGGGTTTACCAGCCAGCCGTCCTTCGAGATCACCGGCCCCGGCGGCACGGAGCGCGTGGTCGGCTTGCCGTCGGTCTCGGCGCTCTCGGCGGCGTTGGACAAAGCGCGCGGTTAACGAAAGGTCAACCCAATGGCCCAAACCGGTCTTGCCTCCCGCATTGCCCATAGCCGCCTGGGGCTGGCCGCTGCCGCCGCGCTCGTCCTGGGCCTCCTACTGGCGCTGGCCATCGGCATCGGGGGCAGCAGCACCATCGGCAGCGACCCGCTCGCCGCCGGGGCCGTCCTCGCCCTAGCGCCGGCGGCCTTTCTCTCCGGCCTCTTGAGCCTGCTCTCGCCCTGTACGTTGCCGATCTTGCCGGCCTATTTCGCCTTCAGCTTCCAGGCGCAGCGCCAGCACGCCACGCTCATGAGCGTCGCCTTCTTCCTAGGGCTGGCCACGACGATGACGCTTCTCGGAGCCAGTGCCACGGCGTTGGGCAGCGTGCTACTCCAGTACCTGGATCAGGTGACCTTGATCGGCGGCGTGGTCATTATCGTGTTCGGCGTAATGAGCGTGCTCGGCAAGGGCTTCGCCGGTATGCAGATTCAGGATCGCCCCTCCGCCACTGTCGCCGGCTCGTACCTACTGGGCGCGACGTTTGCCCTCGGCTGGACCACCTGCATCGGCCCCATTCTCGGCGCCCTGCTCACGCTGCTCGCGGCTCAGGGCCTGGCGATTATCCAGGGCGCCGTGCTCGCCTTCATCTATACGCTCGGCCTGGGGCTGCCGCTCATTCTGCTCTCGTCCTTTTTCCGCCGCCTCGACACCACGGGCGGTATCTGGAATGTACTGCGCGGCCGCGGCTACGTGCTGTCGTTGGGCCAGGTTACGCTGCACCTGCATACCACGAGCGCGGTGAGCGGCCTGCTACTCATCGGCCTCGGCTACCTGCTCGCCTCCGGCCAACTCACCGCCTTCACGGAAGTCGCCGCCAGCGGCGACCTCTCGCTGCTCGTCCTCGACTTGGACGAGCGCCTCCGCCAACTCTTCGGCCTACAGTAGCCCCGCCGCGCGGTCCGCCGACACGCCTCCCGCCTGCCGCGCGGCGTCTGTAGGGGCAACCCTTGTGGTTGCCCCCGTCCCCCTGCCCAGCGGGGGGACCATAGGGGGGCTGACAGAGGTGGATTTTCCTGTAGGGGCGCGATTCATCGCGCCCAGCCGCCCGTCATTCCCGCGCAAGCGGGAATCCAGCCTCTCTCCCGCAGCGAGCGGTCCAGAGTGAGGGCCGCCGTCTCCCACCTCTGTCCTACTCCCCCTCTCCAACATTTGGAGAGGGGGCCGGGGGGTGAGGCACAATCCCGCACTACCCTTCTGCCACCACGTGGTTGCGGAGCACGCCGATGCCCTCGATCTCGATCTCCACGGAGTCACCCGGCGCCACGTCGCCCACCCCGGACGGCGTGCCCGTCGAAATCACGTCCCCCGGCAGCAGCGTGAAGTAGCGGGTCATGAAGGAGATCAGGTGCGGCACGGAGAAGAGCAGATCGGACGTGTTCGTCTGCTGCCGCCGCTCCCCGTTCAGCCGCGTTTCGAGCATCAGGTTGCCCGGATCGAGGCCGGTCGCGATCACCGGACCCAGCGGACAGAAGCTGTCATACCCCTTACCCAACAGCAAGACGCCCATTGCCATCTCCGCCAGCTGCACTTCTCGGTGGCTGACGTCGTTGCCACAGGTGTAGCCGAGCACGTAGTCGAGCGCATCCTCCTCGGACACGTGGCGGGCAGTCTTCCCCATCACGACGACCAGCTCCCCCTCAAATTGCACCGACTCGGCGCCGGTGGGGTAGACAATCGGCTCGTCCGGCCCAACGACCGCCGTTGGCGGCTTCGTGAACAGCATCGGCACCTCGGGGACCGAGCCGCTCCCCTCTTCGATGTGCAGCTTGTAGTTCGCCCCCACACCGATCACCTTCGACGGCGCCACCGGCGCCAGCAGCTTCAACGAATCCACGCTGCCGACCGTCTGCCCCACCTCGTAGTCACCGAACGGCGAGCCAATCAGTTGGCGGACCGTCGCGTCCCCCTCCAACACCCCGTACTGTGCCCCCGTGTCGCTCTGATAGCGCAGGATTTTCACCATCTGTCTCCTCCCCTCGTCCCTAACCCAGCGGATCATGCCCTCGCAGCGATGCCATAGCCCTACCGGCAGGTCAAGGGTACCACGAAGCCGCCCGCCCCATGTCGTGAATGAGGCCGTGAGTCTAGCCAAGTACATGGGCTAGTGATCGGAGCGGGTGCTTAGGCCTTAGCTTGCTCGGCAAGGACTTGCAGCGTCCGAGTCAGGTGCTGACAGGCAACCGGGTAGTCAATCGGGGCGTCGGGGGTTGGTATCGGCTTCCCTTCTTGGTGAGCAAGCCACACCGAAAAGGCCGGCATGACGAGACTCAGTGGCTTCCCGGTCTCCGCATCCAAGCGCACCAGGATGTCGTCCCCTACCAGCATCCAAGGCACCTGCGCTTCCCGGCCCTCGCCGCCGGCGAACACGATGTCCATGTCACCGGATAGTGGATGATAATGCCATGTTGCGTCCGGCAGCATGGTCAGGAGGGTTTCGATGTCTACGGCAGTTTCGGTGATCTTGGCGATCATGGCCTACCCTCCCGTCTTTCCCAGCGACGGAGCAAACGGTTAGTAGTGTACGCTTTCACTGGTGCAGCCTGCTCCGGCACAGCTACAATGGAATTCCTGCGGTCGACGAATCCACGACAGTTGCCCTCCGACGTTGCGAGAATCGCCGAATGAGTCACTTCTGCACCGTGGTCATCCTGCCGCCCGACGTGCCGCAGACACGCGCGGCAGTTGAAGCCGCTGTGGAGCCCCTGATGGTCCGCTACTACCAGGAAAGAGAGGTTGAGCCATACACCACGAAGTGCTGGTGTATCCAATTCCAGGAGCAGGACTCGCACGAGTTGGCTGAGAAGCAGGCCGACAATGAGGTTGGCAGTTTCTGGATTGCAGTAGCTGATAGGGGTGAGCCATTCTTAGAATGGAAGCGTAGGTACAGGGCCAGCCTTGAGGCTGCCTTGGCGGCGGAATCTAGGGATTATCAACCTAATCCGCAGTGTCTGACCTGCAAAGGCACCGGAGCGTATCTCACAACCGAGAACCCGGAAGGCACCCACGATTATTGGCAGTTTGCCGACGAGGCATTTTCGTTGCATAGATGGCTTGAAGATGGTTGGAGCGAACGTGGCGTGGAGGCCATTACGACTACTGCAATCCTGACCGCTGCTTTCAAGCACGAAGGTGACGCCCCGTTCGCTGTCATCACACTGGACGGCGAGTGGCATCAGCAGGGGCAGGTAGGACAGTGGGTCAACGATTGGGAACGGCACGATGACTGGTCGGGCGAGGTCGTGGCTCTCGTGGAACAGTATCCCGATCATCCAGCCGCTGTCCTAGACTGTCATACATGAATCACCCCAGCTTGGGTGGGCCCTTCCGATGTCAGGATTGCCTTCCGACTACACGTTGCTCTGACCAATTGACGACTCGGCCTTCCATTGCTAACAGTTGCACTAACCACTCCCGAAGGATGCTTCAGTGAAGAATGAGACAAGCGCTCGGCGGACGGTCGTAGTAAAGGTTGGCGGGAGCACGTTGCCGCACCGCGAGGCGGTACTGGCGGACCTCGCCGCGCTACATAGCGCCGGCATGGAGGTCGTCATCGCGCACGGCGGCGGCGCCGCGCTCACCGACTGGCTGGCGCGTATGGACAAACAGCCCACGTTCGTCAACGGCCTGCGTGTCACCGACGACGAGACCCTGGAGTTGGCCGTCATGGTGTTTGCCGGTGCCGTCAATAAGCAGCTTGTGGCCCTGCTCAACGCCGCCGGCATTCCGGCCGTCGGCATCAGCGGCGTGGACGGCGGCCTGGTGCGCGCCCGCCGCCAGACCGACCCGGATATTGGGCTGGTCGGGCAGGCGGAGCAGGTTGACACGACCCCGCTGCGGGCACTCCTCGACCACGGCCTGATCCCGGTTGTCGCCTGCATCGTCCTTGGCCCGGCGGGGCAGATCCTCAACATCAACGCCGACACCCTCGCCGGCGACTTGGCGCGGGCGCTGCGTGCCAGTCGCGTCGTCTTCCTGACCGACGTGCCGGGCGTGCGTGGCGCCGACGGGGCCGTCATTCCGTCGCTCTCGGCCGGCGAAACGGATCGCCTCATTGCCGAGGGTGTCATAACGGGCGGGATGATCCCGAAGGTCGAGGCCTGCCTGCGCTGTCTCGACGGCGTGCCGGAAGCCGTCATCCTGGACGGCAGCGTGTCCCACGTCCTCCGCGACCACGTGCTCGGCTCCGCCACCGCCGGCACCGTCTTCCGCAGCCGTCCCGCCACCGACTAGCCGCCGTTGACATTGCCCGGCCATTCCCGCGCCCGCGCGAATCCCCGTCCCCCCGTCGCAACGGGGGGACCATCGGGGGGCAACCACCACTCCCTCATTGGCATATCTGGTATGGTGTACTCCTACACTTGCGCGTACTGTCGCGCCGGGGCGGCCGATGGCCGATTGGCCCCCCGGCGCGATCATCTGAGAGGAGGCCCCTGATGGCGGCAGCAGCCCCGATCTCCCCAGCCACCGGCGACTTAGCGGAACGGGAATCCGAGCTTTATATGCGGACGTTCGTTCGTATCCCGGTGGCCTTGTCCCGAGGTGAGGGCGTGCGTGTGTGGGATGTCGCGGGCAACGAATATCTCGATTTCTTTGGCGGGATTGCGGTCAACGTGCTCGGCCACTGCCATCCGGCGGTGGTGAACGCGGTGACGGAGCAGGTGCAGACGCTCATCCATACCACCTGCCTCTACTACACCTCGCCACAGTTGGAGCTAGGGCAGCTACTGATCGAGCATTCCTGCCTCGACCGTGTCTTCTACGTGAACAGCGGCGCCGAGGCCGCCGAGACCGCGATCAAGCTGGCCCGTAAGTGGGGCAAGCACCACCACAACGGCGCTTATCGGATCATCACCGCCGAGAACTCGTTTCACGGCCGCACGCTCGGCTCCCTCGCCGCGACCGGCCAGCCCCACTACCACCACGACTTTGCCCCGCTGCCGGCCGGCTTCTCCTACGTCCCGTATAACGACCTCGATGCTCTGCAGGCCGCCGTCACCGATGAGACGGTGGCGATCATGCTAGAGCCGGTGATGGGTGAAGCCGGCGTCTACCCCGCCACCGCCGAGTATCTTCAGGGTGCCCGTCAGTTGTGCGACGACCACGGCATCCTGCTCATCTTGGACGAAATCCAGTCCGGTATGGGGCGCAGCGGTCGCCTGTGGGCCTACGAGACCTACGGTGTCGAGCCGGACATTATGACCCTGGCCAAAGGGCTGGCCGGCGGCATGCCGATTGGCGCCTGCCTCGTCAAAGAAGCGGCGTCCGCGTTCGAGCCGGGCGATCACGGCTCGACGTTCGGTGGTCATCTCGTCAGCTGCGCCGCCGGCGTCGCCACCCTGCGGACCATCATCGAACAAGACCTCCCCGCCAACGTGCGGCAGGTCGGCGCCGTATTGAATGAGCGCTTGGCGGCGCTTGCCGCCGAAACCGGCGCCATCCAGGAGATTAGGCAGTCGGGCCTCCTAATCGGGATTGAGCTTCACGAGCCGGTTGCCGGCGCCGTGCTCACGCACTGCCTGGAGCACGGCTTGCTCGTGAACAAAACTTCCGACACCACCATCCGGCTCGCCCCGCCACTCACCATCAACGAGGAGCATGTAGACCAAGCCGTTGCTATTCTCGGCACGGCAATCAAGTCCGCCACGGCCAACTAGCCCGGTCTGTGCCCGCGTGCCTAACACGTCATTCTGGCGAAAGCCGGAAGGTGGATTCACATTTGAAGTGCAACAGTTCCTGCCAGAAGATTTCCGCCGGGGTCTGGTAGTCCAGACACTTGCGGGGGGTATTATTGTACAACTGCACCAGCTCCGTAAACCGCGCCGTCGAGACC
>JAJDZR010000299.1 GCA_022824545.1 Chloroflexota bacterium | reverse complement strand
CGGTCTTCAATACCAAGCTGCGTGTATGCTTGTCCCATGGCAACACCTTACTCTGGTGTTGCACTTCGTTTGTGAGTCTAGGGAATCCACCCCCTCTCCGCATGGGGAGAGGGGGCCGGGGGGTGAGGCTCGCCCCCATACCCAGCCCCACTGACTACTAGCTACTGGCCACCGGCTACTGACTACAGCCCCAGCACCCGCTCCGCGTTCCGATACGTGATGTCCGCGAAGTGGTCCTCCGACTCGCAATAGTCGCGCAGCAGCGGCAGACTCTGCGCGGCAAAGCACTCGCGCTTGCGGCCCTCGCCCCAGTTGCCCTCGCCATCGCGGCAGGGGCAATCCGTTGCCCACAGCAGCTTGCTCCGGTGCCGGCGCACGAAGTCGCGGCCGAACTCCCGGTCCCGCGAGAGTGCGCCGAACCCCGATCCGGCCGAGATGTCCCCGTAGATGTTGGGGTACTCCTCCAGCAGCCGGTCCGTCAGCCCCACGCGCACCACCGGGCCGGTGGGATAACTGACGTAGTCCGGCGCGCGATAGTCGCTCGGCGCGTCCGCGCTGACGTTGGCCCACCACGCCGTCGCGTGCCCGATGAAAACCGTCTCCGGGCACGCTTTCAGCACCTGCTCGAAGTCCTCGAAGTTGTAGTTGTACTCGCGGTACTGCAAGTGCAGCAGCACCGGCCAGCCGAACTCACCGCACAGCCGGTAGATGTCCATGGAAATCGGGTGGTCCACGGCCAGCCGTACCTTGTGCTCGCCGAACCCGCGCACCTTGCCGGTCGCGTGATACCGGCGAATCTGGTCCAACGCATCCAGCGCCAGCGGGTTGACGTGGCAGAACGGGATGATCTCGTCTCCGTACTCGTCGTAGGCGGCGAGGGCGTGCTCCGTCGCCCAGCTGTCGTCCAGCACGTCCGTCGCTGTCGAATCGCCCGGCTCGATGGGCAAGACCACCGACTTCCCGCCGCCATAGTAGCGATGGTGCTTGATGACGTGCTCCGCCGAACGTCCGAAGTGACCGATGTGGGTGTGAAAATCAATAATCATCGCTCTCCTACCGCGGCGTAGTCCTCGGCTCTCGCCCGCTGCCCGAACAATACACGAGTTACCGGTCACTGGCTAGTCGCCCGGCTGACTGGGGTAGTCACGAACCAAGCCGTAGGGGCGCGATTCATCGCGCCCGTCCCCCCGCCGCAGCGGGGGGACCATAGGGACGCTGGCCCTCACTCCCGGCCGCTCCCCCGCCGCCCCGTCATGGCGGCGCAAGCCACAATCCAGACTGCCCGGAGGGCCATTCGTGGCTCCCGGTCGCCGCGCGGACTCCCCTTCCCTGGAGGGAAGGGGCCGGAGGTTAGGTCCAAACTGCCCCCGGAGCATTGCCTTCCCGCTGCGTTTCGCGTAGGCTCACGACAGTCATTGCAAACCTACGCACAACAAGGAGGCACTATGAGCGAGCGCGTCTATCGAGCCGGGATCATTGGCACCGCCCGCGTCGGTAGTTGGTACGACGACCTGACCGGGCCGCGCGCCCCAGAACTGCTGCCCTACAGCCACGCCAGTTGCTACGCCACCTGCCCGCGCACCGAGCTAGTCGCCGGCTCCGACCTCGACCCGGAGCGCCTGCAGCAGTTCGGCGAGAAGTGGGGCGTCCAGGCGCTCTACGCCGACTACCAAGAGATGCTGGAAAAGGAAGACCTCGACATCGTCAGCATCACCACGTCGTGGGGTCACGACCACGCCGCCATTGCGCCCGTTGTCGCGGCGAGCGGCGTCAAAGGCATCTTCTGCGAAAAGCCCATCGCCACCTCGATGGCCGAAGCCGATCACATCGTCAAGACGGTGCAGGACAACGATGTGGTATTTGCCTGCGCCTACCTGCGGCGCTGGCGCCCGTACTATCATGCCCTCCGCGATGCCATTGCCGACGGCACCATCGGCGACCTGCTCACGATCACCGCCTTCTCGGTCGGCACGCTGATGCACGGCGGCACCCACTACACCGACCTCATGTCCTTCCTGGCCGGCGAGCCGGACCCGGCCTGGGCCTTCGGCCGCATCGAGGCGCCCCCGAAGGGCGCGACCGGCTGGTCGGCCGAGATCGACCCGCCCGGCAGTGGCTATATCGAGATGCAGAACGGCGTCCGCTTCTTCCTGGATGGCGTCAGCAAAGGCCCAATCAGCTTCGTCATTGCCGGCACCGGCGGCCAGCTCGTCGTCCACAACGACGGCACCGACGCGACGCTCTGGCGCCCGTCCGAAGACGGCGGCCGGCGCTGGGAGTCGGCACCGTTCCCGCTGCCGCCCCAAGACCGCAGCCCGGTGCTGAAGATCGTCGAGGACATCGTCAACTGCATGGACCACGGCGGCAAGCCCCTCAACAACGAGGTCCATTCGGCCCGCACGATGGAGCTATGCATCGCGCTCCATGCCTCCCACAACGCCGGCGGCGTCCGCGTGGACTTCCCCCTCGCCGACCGCGACCTCAGCGTAGACACCTGGTAGCACCAGCCCCCGTCGGGACGTGGGGACCATAGGCTGACAAGGGTAGTTTTTTGTAGGGGCGCGATGAATCGCGCCCAGCCGCCCGTCATTGCGGCTTGCGCCGCAATCCAGTTCCCATGCCCGTCATTCCCGCGAAAGTGGGAATCTACTCCCCCTCTCCATCGCGGAGCGATAGAGAGGGGGCCGGGGGGTGAGGCCTATCCCCCACCCTGGCCCATCACGCAGCACGCGCCGCCCGGCGAGCGTCGGCACGCAGCGCCCGGACCCGCGCGGCGACACGGCCGACGGATGCCCGCAGCTCGTCAATCGCGCCGGCCAGGTCCACCGCGACCACCTCCAGCCGCGTGCCGGCGTTGCGGACCTGATACGTCCTCTCGGCAGCCTCACCCCGCGCGTAGACCAGCAGCCCGCCCGGCAGGTCCAGGGCGGTGGCGTAGGCCAGCAGTTGGTAAAGGTCGGTGTTCGGGACACGTTCGCCGGTCACGTTCTTGTACTTGGCGTCGCCGACGAACGTGCAAGCCCAACCGTCCCACCACGTCAAGTCCGGCTTGAGCCGGATATTCTCGTCCTCGTCAAGGGCAATTCGACGCGGGAGGCGATCATCGGAGCGGAGCGTATGCGCCGATACCCGTAGCTCTTCCCGCAGCGCCTGGGTGACGAACTCCTGGAAGACTGTGTTCATGTTCATCAGGAAGCCCGCCGCTCGGCGGCCCCCGCGGTCCGCCTCGAAGGCCCAGTGCCGCAAGATTAACCGCGCCAGGCCCACGACCTCCCGGTAATGCGCGTTCAGCCGGTCGAATGTGACCGCCGGCACGTCGCTCGGCGCAAACCGCATCGGCGCCACGTTGCCGAGCATCGCGCCGATCCACCGCAGGCCGGCCCGCGCCCGCGGAGAGCGTATTCGCATCCGGCCCAGCAGCCCGGCCGCCGCCTTCACCAGCCGATTCGCCAGGATGTCCTCCGTGAACTCGTCGTACCGCACCTCTATCGGCACGGGCACGCCGAACCGCCGTCTGATCTGCTCCGCGACGAGTATTCGCCCGCGGACCGTGTATAGCGCCTCCTCCTCCGTCCGGTACCCGTGCAGCAGGCCCCGCGCGAACGCCCGCCGCGCAGCCGCCTCCAGCGCGAGCGCCAGCGCCTCGACCAGCGTGTGTGCTTTCTCGAAGTCGAACCGCTCCTCCCGCAGCTTGAGCGCGCCCAGCGCGTAGGACGCCAGGAAGAGCACCCGCGAGATGTCCAGCTTGGGGTGAATGACTACCGACAGATCGCCAAGCTCCAATGCGCCGATAGTCGAGCCGGGCTTCAGGCAATAGACATTCGCCTCGCCGGGTACCTGTTCGATGGTAAGCGACGGCACTGCCGCGCGCAGCGCATCATGCTCACCCGCCGAGAGTTCGAGCGGCTCGCTCGTGACGTACTCCCGCAAGTCAATCCGCCGCATCACCACTATCGGCCTCTCTATCCCGAGACCCTTTGCGTAACCCGTCACTCCCGCCTCTCTCCTGTCATTGCGGCGGAAGCCGCAATCCACCCCCTCTCCGCATGGGGGAGAGGGGGCCGGGGGGTGAGGCCCGCCCCCGCAGCTATCCATCCTGCTCGCCGCCGGCATCGTCCGCCTCAGAGTTGCCGCCAACCTCGCGCCGGAGCGTACTGAGATCGAATTCGGCGAGGCGGTCAGGCTGCCCGTATAACTGCTCCTGGACGTAGGGGAGGACGTTGTGCTCCCAGATCAGGCTGACTTGCTCGTTGGTAAGACCAGGTTTGATGAAGTAGCTCGGCCCGATGGCCGCCTCGCTGTCGCCGCCGGCACTCAGCTTCTCATTCGCGCGGTCAACGACCCCGGCTACCCACCCTATGCCAGGCACGTTCCTGCTCAACCAGCGCCGGAGTAGTCCCTGCACCGGCCACTCGCCGGGGTGGAACTCCACGAAATGGAACCGGCGGCGCAACGCCAGGTCCACCAAGGCGATGGAGCGGTCGGCGGTGTTCATCGTGCCGATGATGTAGAGGTTGTCGGGCAGCGAGAACTCCGCATTGGAGTATTGGAGCTGCATCGGCTCATCGCGGTACTCCAGCAGAAAGTACAGCTCCCCAAACACCTTGGCCAGGTTCCCCCGGTTGATCTCATCAATGACGAGGAAGTGCTTGGCATCCGGATTTCCCCTGGCACGCTTCGCCATGTCGAGCAGCGGCCCGTCCCTCAGCTCAAATCCGGGCTGATCGTTCTTGAGCCTGGGCCGGAAGCCCTGCACAAAGTCCTCGTAGGCATAGGACGGATGAAACTGGACCAGCCGCACCCGCTCCGCCGACCCGGCAAGACGCACCGCCAGCTTCCGCGCCACATACGTCTTCCCCGTCCCCGGCGGCCCCTGAAAGATAACCTGACCTTTGTCCTCCAGCAGCGCCTCGATACGCCGCAGAAAAGCAACGTCGAGCAGTAGCTCCTCCGCAAGCTCTTCCAGAGACGGCTGCTCAGGCGGCGGCGTATCTTCCTCTTCAGGTGCCTCGTTGTCATCGGGTTGTGATGTTGCACCGCTAGGCTGGAACGAGGGGTCCCACATTCTTCGTATATTGTTCTCATAGAAGTCGAACTCCCTCCCTTTCTCAGCCTCGAGGCCTCTGCGGATCTGCGCCAGTCTACGGTCAACGTCTTCTCTCGGATCAGTAACAAAGTATGCGAATTCCTCGGTGATAAGTCTCTTGTGATCGACGCTGACTATCGGCTCAAAGGTGTCAGGGAAGATGAGATGGAGCAAAGCCGCTCGCTGTTGGCGCGGACTGTTGGGACGATCACGGAGCAGCACACTTCGCAATCTGAGTTGCGAAGCAAACTTCTTGAATGCCCACGAATCGTGAAGTAGGTGCTCTCGCTCGGCGGCGCCTTGCTCCTTCCAGTGCTGAACTAACTCGATGAGAAATCCAACCTGATCTGCACGGCCTGTATTATAGAACGGACCTGGCCGCAAAATTCCGGGTGTAAGACCCCCAACAAGGTCCGGGGCGATGGCTACTGGGGTCGGTGAGAATCCCAAAACATTGTTAATTGCTCTCTCTTTGCTGGCGCTATTCTGTTTGCTGACTATAAGGAAGTACACGTACAGCGCCTCACCCATAAGCTGGCATACCTCTGGTGGGCAGCCTGCCAATTGTCGCGATAGCTTCTGTTCAAAGTTGTCACTCGAATCGTCTGGCTTGTCCAGAAACCGCTCCCGTAGTTCCCGTAGCCACCGGCGAGACCAGATCGGCTGGCCCGGCGTGAAGAGCGAGTCGTCGCGCTGTAGTGCGCGTTCGACCCATGTACAGGCCGCTCTATAGACGTGCTCCGTACTGACTCCATCAACTTCTTTCCTTCTGCTCCCCATAGCTGCCCCCTGCAGCGCAGACTGCTTTCGAGCTGGTGTCCGCATAGTACCAATTCGCCCGGCCGCCTCCCCGCGCCGCTGCACCGCTCCCGCCGCACTGCTATACTCCCCACTTGCGAACGGATGTCCTAGTCCTCCCCGGCGTCGCTGACCACTGACGACTGACCACCGGCCACTGGCAACTGACCATGCTGCTCGTTGTGACCGCCGACAATCATCTCGGCCAATACGCGGCGCGTATGCCGTTCGCGCGGCTCGAAGCGCGCCGCCGCCGCCTGCGCGAAGGCTTTCGGCGGGCCGTCAACTACGCCGTCCAGCACCGAGCCGCCGCCTTTCTGCACGCCGGCGACCTGTTCGACACGGTTGATCCGCGCAACCTGGAGCGCGTGATGGTCAGCCGGGAGCTGGCCCGGCTGCGGGACGCCGGCATGACGGTCGTTGGCATTGGCGGCAACCACGATACGCCCCGGCACACCGGACAGCACGGTGGCTATCACGCCGCCGACATTTACGCCTCCCTCGGCGGCCTCCACTTCTGCGCCGAATCGGGCGAGGTCACGTCGGTCGTCATCGAGCGCGACGGCCTGACCGTCCAGCTCGGCGGCGTGTCCTGGGACCCGACGCTAGGCCCGGACGACGATCCCCTCACCAACCTGGCCTACCCCGACCCGGAGGCCGGCCGTGCCGACTGGAAGGTGCTGCTCGCCCACGCCAGCCCGGAAGGGCACCGCCACCCCGAAGCGCAGGACCCGTATGTCCGGCGGCAAACCATCGCCGCGCTGGACACGGACGTACTGATCCTCGGCCACGAGCACCGACGCACGTTCATGGAGATCGAGGGGCGCAAGGTGCTGGTGCCGGGGGCCACCGAGTTGATGCGCTACGGCGAGTTCGGGCACGCGCCGGGCTTCGCCTCCATCGAGCTGGGGCAACAGGGGACGTTTCGCCATCGCTGGCACACGTTCCCGGCGCAGCCGCGCTTGCGCCTGACCGTCAGGGCCAACGAGCTTATCGCCGCACCGACGGGGCTGCGAGACCCGGACGAGTCGGTCACGGAAGTCGTAGTCCGCCGGATACAGGAGGCGTCGCATTCCGATCAGCTGACCACCCTCGTCTTGGAAGGCGAGCTACCGCGTGACCGCTATATGGAGCTTGATTTCGCCCGCGTCCAGGACGTTGGCATGGTCAACAACTTCTTCTTCAGCATCAACACGGATGACTTAAATCTGGCCAATGAGTTCGGCGTGGCAGCCGGCAGTACGGTGCGCCTGTCCCAGCGGCAGGAAGTCGAAGCCGCGCTCCACGACCTCGAACCGACGACCGACGAGGAGCGCGCGGCCGTCGAGCGCTGCCGCGAGCGTATTCTGGCCTACTATGGTGGGATGGAGGACGAGTAATGGGCTGGGCTGGGTGGCGGAGAGTTAGCCCCCCTATGGTCCCCCCGCTGCGGCGGGGGGACGGCATGTTCCCTCCCCTGTGGCGACGGAGGAGGGCTAGGGTGGGGACCACTCGCCACTCGCCACTCGCCACTGTTCCCGAGGCGGTGGCATGATCCGACTGCGCCGCCTCCGGTTGAGCCAGTACAAAGGGCTGGCGCAAGTTGACCTCGCCTTCCCGTCCCAAGGCAGCGTGCTCATCGAGGGCCTGAACGAGGCCGGCAAGTCTACCCTCTTCGACGGCCTCCATTTCGCCCTCTACGGCCAGCCGCTCGTTGGTGACTTGGCCGCAGCCTTGACCTACAACGCCGAGACGACGATTGCGCGCGCGGAGCTTGACGTTGACGTAGATCGCACCCTTCTCATCGTCGAGCGCCGCCTCCGGCGCACGGCCCGCACGCTCCGCCACGAGGTTCAGTTGTGGGTGCAGAAGGCCGAGAGCGGTGACATAGAGTACGTCCGCAACGTGCGTCCGGTGCGCGAGCGGCTCATTGCCGAGTTGGGCGGTCTTACCGCGGAGGCGCTCCAAAACTCCTGCCTCGTGGAGCAAAAAGCCCTCGGTCGCTTAGAAACCTTGACCCGGCGGGAGCGTGAAGGTGCGCTGTCGGTGCTCCTCAACCTCGGCCGCTTGAGCGAGATCGAGAACACGCTCCGCCCCTCCCGCGAGTACGAAGACGAGGTGCGCCGTGCCGAGGGCATCGCCGGCATGGCAGCGGTGGAGGCCGAGCGAATCACCCTCCAAGCGCAGTTGGAGCAGCAGCAGCACCTCGCTGCATTGGCCGGCCTCCGCGACGACCTCGCTGCCCTCGATACGGCAGCGGCAGCAGCAGACCGCGCTGCTGCCGACCGCAAGGCGACCGACCGCGATCTGGCCGCCGCCACTGCCCGCCTCGAGGCCATCGCGCACGCCGAGGCGCAGCGCCAGTCCTGGCGCGACCTCCGCGGCATCGTCCAGCGGTTGAGCGAGGCGGAGCAGCAGCTTACGGCCGCCGCCGCAACACTCGCCGCGACGGAGCGCGAGGCCGTACAACTCGCTGCCGCCAAGACCCGTGCCGCAGCGGCACATGACCTGTCCACCAAGGTCGAGGCCGTCCGCGTGGCCGAGGAAACGTGTGTACGACGCACTGACGAGCATCAGGAGGCGCAGCGTCGAGGCGCGGAGTGCGCTGTTTGGCGGGCCGAGCAGCGCGAGGTAGCCGCGCGGCTAGGGGAGCTAGAGCAGACCATTGAGATCGCCGAGGCGCGCCGCAAGCTGCACGACGTGCAGCAAGAGTTCGACCGGTGTGAAGATGAGCACCAAGAGGCACAAGAGCGGGTCGCGCAATGCGCCACCTGGCGGTCCGAGCAAGGCCACGTGTCTCGGCAGTTGGCCGAGCTGGAGCGGACCATCGCCATCGCCGAGACGCGCCGACAGCTGCACGCTGTGGAGCAAGAGCACGCGCGGCTCGCTAGTGAGCACCAGGAGGCCCAGCAGCACCTAGACCAATGCGTCACGTGGCAGGCCGAGCAGCGGCAGGGAGCCGCTCAGTTGGCCGAGCTAGAGCAGGACATCGCGCGCGCCGAGGCGCAGCGGCAAAACCGTGCCGAGCGTGAGCGTTTGACCCGCCTGCGGAATCACCTCCAGGATTGGGCGCAAATCGCGGGCCAGCACGCCGCCATCCGCACGGCCCGCCGCCGGCTCCACGTGGCCGGCGGCGGTGCCGGTGTGCTGGCTATCGCCGGCGGCGCGCTGCTGTTACTGGGTGCGCCAATGGCCCTGATCGCGGTTTGCGGGATCGCCTTCTTTGCCGTCCTGCTGGTCGCGGGGATGTTCGCGGCGGTGGCCGGCGTGCTGCCGGGGTTGAGCCAATCCACGGCCGGCGATCTCGACGCGCGATTGCAGTCCACGACTGCCGCCCTACACGAGCACGGCGAGACAGCGCCGCTCACCACCTCAAGCGTCCGGCAACGCATCCGCAGCGTGGATGCTGCTCTGGTTGCCCTTGCCAACGATGGACACAGCGAGGTGGATGAGGCGGGCTATCGAGACCTGCTAGGCCGGCGCGGGCAGTTGCAGCGGCAGCAGGAGGAAGCGGCTGCAAACCTGGCGCAGGAGCCGGCACTCCAAGCCGCCGCGACGCAGGCTGGTGAGAAGCTGGCGGCGTGTCGGACCGAGTTGGCTGCGAAACGGCACGTGCTGGCAACGCGGCTGGGCGGCAGTGCCGACGACGGGCGCGGCGCTGTAGACGACGCGGGGTTTCAAGAGTTGATCGGCTGGCGGGGACAGTTGCAGCGGCAGGGAGAGGAGTTGGCGAGCAACCTGGCACAGGAACCGGCGTTGAAGGCTGCCGCGGCGCAAGCGGGCAAGGCACTGGCAGCGTGTCGGACCGAGTTGGCTGCAAAACGGCAGGCGTTGATGGCGCGGCTGGGTGGCGACGGTGACGACGGGCGCGGCGACGTAGACGAGGCCGGGTACCACGGGCTACTGGAGCAGCGCGGGCAGTTGCAGCGGCAAGGAGAGGAGTTGGCGAGCAGCCTTGAGCAGGAGCCGGCGCTCCAGGCCGCCGCGGTACAAGCCGGCGCAGCCTTAGCGGCGTGTCGGGCCGACCTCGACGATCAATGGCAGGCGTTGACGGCGCGGCTGGGCCGCGACTATGCGCCGAATCACCAAGCGGCCGCGCAGGTTATCCGCACCCAGGAGCAGCGGGCAGCGCAGGCAGTAGCCACCGCGGCGGCGGCCGCTGAACGGCTCCCCCGCGAGCAGGCGCAAGTGGAGAGATGGCAGTCCAACTGCACGCAGCTACGGGAAACGGTCGAACGGCAGCTTGCCGCCCTCGATGCTGTCGTCCTCCCCACCCCTACCCGCAATGCCGTGAACCCCATCCTCACCCGTCATTCCCGCGAAAGCGGGAATCTACGCTTGCCAAAGGACGCTATCGCCGCCCTCGCCCGGCAGGAGCTTCGCAAGATCGCGGCGGAAATCACTCGACTCGATCCCGAGCAAGCGGCCGCGGCGCAGCAAGACGCCCTGGAGCGCCGCGGCGCGGCGGACAGAGACCGGGAGCAAGCCCTGGCAGACGGACACCGGCTGGCCGCGTCGGCGGTTGAAGCGGCCAGCGGCTTAGGGGTCCCGTTGGCGGACGTAGCAGAGGTATGGCAGCGCGCTACGCAGATACGTCAGGCACTGCCGGCTGTCACCGAGCCGCTACCACCGACGGAGGCTATCGAGGCGCAGGTCAGCGAGTTGCGCGAGCGGCTGGTGCGGTGCGATCAAGACATTCGGCGCATCTGGGAGGACCTCGCACTACCCGCCGACTACGTGGTGCCGGGCGTTGCGGAAGCGAACGAGACGGCGCGCGAGGCCCGTCTGGAGCTACAAAGCCGTCGCTACGCCGTTCAAGTGCTCACACAGGCGCGGCAGAAGATGATCGCCAAGGTCCTACCCAGCACCGAGCGCAACATGTGCCTGCTCCTGCCGGAGCTAACCGCCGGCCGCTATCGGCACGCGCGGCTGGACCAGGACTACCGGTTCCAGGTGTGGGACGAGCGCAAGCGCGGTGATACCGAAAAGAAGCTCCTCAGCGGCGGCACGCAGGACCAGTTTTCGCTGGCGCTGCGCCTGGGCTTTGCGATTGCGGCGCTCCCCCAGGAGGTTGGTACTCGTCCCGGCTTCCTCTTCCTGGATGAGCCGCTGTCCAGCTTCGACCGCGACCGCACGCAGGCGTTGGTCAACCTCCTCACCCGCGGGACGATTACCTCGCATTTCCCGCAAGTGTTCCTGATTAGTCACTCGACACTGTTCGATCCGCACATGTTCACCTATCATGTCGTGATGGAGGCCGGGGGGGTGGCCTCCTCAACCCTCCCGCCACCGGAGCCGGAAGCGCTGCTCCCCGGCCGGTCGTAAGCCCGGTCCGGGCATTGCTATGAAAATAACGCCTTTCCGTCATTCCCGCGAAAGCGGGAAGGTGGATTCACATTTGAAGTGCAACAGTTCCTGCCAGAAGATTTCCGCCGGGGTCTGGTAGTCCAGACACTTGCGGGGGGTATTATTGTACAACTGCACCAGCTCCGTAAACCGCG
>JAJDZR010000159.1 GCA_022824545.1 Chloroflexota bacterium | reverse complement strand
CCCTGCCAATCCCCGCACCCTCACCCACTTGCACACCCACCAAGACACTATCCACGCCCACCCCCGGTACCGCCGCGCTATCAGGTACGCACAATCCATCCCCCGCCCCGCTTCCGACCGCCGCGTGAACTCCCCTTCCCTGAAGGGAAGGGGCCGGGGGTTAGGTCCAAACCACACCACCCACCAAGCGCATCCTGCCATCCAAGTACTGCCCCACCCGCGGTCGTGCTCCACCGCGTGTACGGGCTTCCCGCTCAACCACCCCTCCCGCGCCCCGCCGTTGCCCGCACCTCGCCTCCCCCGCTCCACGTGGTGGAGCGGGGGCCGGGTGACAGGCCAAAGGCGCACCACACCTGGCACTATCCGTGCGGCTTTGGCCCGTCAGGGGGTGAGGCCATCTACGCCGTCGGCTCCGAGAACCCCAACCCGCGCGCTTTGAGCGAGACGAACCGCTGGGCGCCGATGATGATGTGATCCAGCAACTCGATGTCGAGCAGTTGGCCCGCCCGGTAGGTGTCGTGCGTCACCTGCACGTCGTCCGGCGACGGCGTAGGATCGCCGCTGGGATGGTTATGCACGACGATGATCGCCGCGCTGCTCTGCCGGATGGCATCGCGGAATAGCTCACCGACCCGAATCGGGCTGGCGTTCAGGCTCCCGATGTAGACTTCACGAATGGCCGCGACCCGGTGCTTGGTGTCAAGCAGCACTACGCGCAGATGCTCCTGCTCGAAGGCGGCCATTTCCGGCATCAGCAGGTTGGCAATGTCCTCGGGCGAGCGCACCGCCATGCGCTCCTCCGGCCGCATCGTCATCAGCCGCCGGCCCAACTCGAAAGCCGCCAGCAATTCCACCGCCTTGGCCGGTCCGACGCCTGGCAACTGCGCCAGTTCCGCGGCCGAAGCCCGCGCCAACTGGGACAGCGCACCGTACTGTGCGAGCGCGTGCGTCGCCAAGGTCAGCACGTTCTGTCGTTTCGTGCCGCTGCGCCAGATAATCGCGATCAACTCCGCCGTTGCCAGCGCCGCCGGCCCGTACTTCTGTAGCCGTTCCCGGGGTCGCTCCTCGGGCGGCATTTCGCGAATCCGCGGACTATACGCCGGAACGCCGTTCGCCGCCGCTGCCGCCGCTACAGAGATGCCGTTGAGTGGTCCCGTCACTGCCTTCTGCCCGACCACCGTGCCTCCACCGTTGCGCCGGAGTGCCGTCGCGGGTATAGCTGCGCGTCCACTGTTCACCACGATCCGTCCTTCACGCGAGCATGGGCGGCTGCGCACTCCCCATGCTTGAAGCACCATATCATAATAATACATATGCTGTCCAGCGTTTCGAGGCTTGGTCCAACGCCGCCCTCACGCCTCCTGTCCTTCCCGCGCCAGCCGGAATCCACTCCCCCTCGCTATCGCTCCGCGATGGAGAGGGGGCCGGGGGGTGAGGCACGCTGACCACCCCCATCGCCCTGGTGGTTGCCTCGTCAGCCTCTCCGGTATGATGCCGCGTCATGCCTCGTTCTTCTGCCGGGCTAGGGACGGGAGGCGCGCTGCCTCCGCTCGCGCCGCGGATCGGACTGGCAGCCCTGGCTGCCCGCGTCCTCGCGGCCGTCATGCGACGCCTGGGGCGCGGCGGTACGGCCCTACCCGGCCTGGTCGCCGAGACCCTCGCACCGGCCTTCGTGCCGACGGTAGCGGGGCAGCTACCGCGCGGTATCGCGCTCCTCACGGGTACCAACGGCAAGACCACGACAGCCCGCATGCTCGCGGCCATCTTGGCCCGCGACGGTACGCAGTTCGTCCACAATGCCGCCGGGTCCAACCTCTCGCGTGGTCTGGCCTCCGCCCTCGCCCAGCGCACCGACTGGCGGGGGCGGCTGCGCGCTACCGAGACGTCGCGCGGCCTGTTCGAGCTGGACGAGGCCGCGTTCGTCCGCGCGGCGCCGGCACTGCGTCCCCGCACGGCCACCTTCCTGAACCTCTTTCGTGACCAGTTGGACCGCTATGGCGAGGTGGACGCCGTAGCGCAGCGTTGGCAAGCGGCCCTCGCCGCGACGCCGCGCCCGCCGCAGCTCATCCTCAACGCCGACGATCCGCTCGTCGCCGGCCTCGGCAATGCTGGCCCGTCACCTGCACGCGCGGCACTCTACTTCGGTGTCGAGGCGCCGGCGGCGGAGCGGCCGGCAGCGGAGCACGCCGCCGACATTCGCGTCTGCCCGACGTGCGGCCGGTCGCTGGAGTACCGCCGCCGGTTCTACGCCCACCTCGGCCACTTCTCCTGTCCCGACGGCCACATGGACCGCCCGTCGCCGGCCGTGCGCGCCGTCACCGTCGAGCCGCGCGGCATTGACGGTACCGACGTGGAGCTACTGTGCCTGCCACCCGTCGTACCGGGGGCCGTCACCCTACGCTTCTTCCTGCCGCTGGGCGGCCTCTACAACGTCTACAATGCCCTGGCCGCGGCGACGACCGCTCTGGCGCTGGGCGTGGCCCCTGCCGTTGCCCGCGAGTCGCTGGCCGCGTTCACCGCCGCGTTCGGGCGCATGGAGCAGGTAGCCTTGGACGGGCGCACCGTCTACCTCGCACTCGCCAAGAACCCGACTGGCCTCAATCAGGTCGTGCGCCTGCTGGCAGCCGAGGCCGACCGCACCGGGCCCCTCTCGCTGCTCATCGCTCTGAACGACCTCGATGCCGACGGGCGCGATGTGTCGTGGATTTGGGATGCCGACTTGGAAGAATTGGCCCCGCCGGGTCGCGTCCGTACGGTCGTCGTGAGCGGCCGGCGCGCCGCCGATCTCGCCGTCCGCCTGAAATACGCCGGCATCATCCCGCCCGCACCAGCCGACCCCTCGCAACCAACCGTCGTGGTGGAGAGCGACCTAGGGCTGGCGCTGGACCGGGCTGTGCAGCACACGCCGGCCGACGGGACGCTGCACGTCGTCCCGACCTACACGGCCCTCCTCGAGTTGCGTGGCCTCCTGACGCACCGGGGCGCCCTGCGTCCCTATTGGAGGGCAGCGTGAGCAAGCTGTCCTTGACCATCGCCCATCTCTATGCCGACCTCATGAACGTCTACGCCGACCGCGGCAATGTCATCTGCCTGCGCCAGCGGTGCGCGTGGCGGGGGATTGACCTCGTGGTCCAGCCGTTCGGCATCGGCGATGACCTGCCCGACGCGGGCCTCGATCTCGTCTTCATGGGCGGCGGGCAAGACGGCGAGCAGCGGCTCCTCACCGAAGACCTGCGCGCGCGCAAAGGTCCGGTTCTACGGGAAGCGGCAGACGCGGGACTACCGATGCTCGTGGTCTGTGGCGCCTATCAACTGTTCGGCCACTCCTACCGGCCGGCGGTCGGCGAATCGCTGCCGGGGCTAGGCATCTTGGACGCCCGCACCGTCCATCCTGGCCCGGAGGTACCCCGTTGCATCGGCAACGTCGTCGTGGCTTGGGACGACTCCCCGCCGGTGGCCGGAGCGCCGGCCGGTGCGGCGCCTGACAGCGCGGCCCTCTCGACCATCGTCGGCTTCGAGAACCATGGTGGCCGCACCTTTCTCGGCCCCACCGCCCGGCCGCTCGGCACGGTGCTGGCCGGCCACGGCAACAATGCCCGCGACGGCACCGAGGGAGCGGTGTCGAACAACGTCTTCGGCACGTACTTGCACGGCTCGCTGCTGCCGAAAAACCCGCACTTTGCCGACCATCTCCTCGGCCTGGCCTTGGCGCGGCGGTACGGTGCCGAAGCCGCCCGCCGGGCGCTGATCCCGTTGGATGATCGCGCCGAGCGACACGCGCACCGAACCGTTCGGGAGCAGTGGGCGCCGGCCACGCGCTGGGGACGATGGCGGCTGCGGGCGCGGCACACCCGCGAGGCGTGGACGCGGTTCCGGCGCGGCGCGTGAGCGGTTGATTGCCGATTACGGCACACTTCCCGTGCCATGTACGTTGATGCGCTGACCCTGGCGGCTATCCGCGCCGAGCTAACGCAACGTGTCGTCGGCAGCCGCGTCCAGCGCGTGCATCTCCCGGAGCCGCTGGGCCTCGCCCTCCGGCTCTACGGCCCCGGCGGCGCACACTGGCTGCTCTGCTCCGCCCATCCCCAGCACGCGCGTATCCACCTCGTTGCCGACCGCCCCGACCGTCCCTCCGATGCCGTCACGCCCATGCTGCTGCTCCTCCGCAAGCACGTGCGCGGGAGCCGGCTGGTCGCCGTGGAGCAACCGCCGCTGGAGCGGGTGCTGCGGCTCCGCTTTCAACGCCACCCGCCCGGCGCGCCGGTGCAGACGACGGACCTCGTCGTCGAGGTCATGGGCCGCTTGAGCAACCTGATCCTGCTCGATGCTGAGGCGGTTGTGCTTGACAGCACGAAGCGTGTCGGGCCGCAGATCAATCGCTACCGTACCGTGCTACCCCGCCACCCCTACCGGCCACCGCCACCCCAGGACAAGCTGGACCCACGCTGCCTCTCTGGTGATGCCGTGCGGGCGGCGTGCCGCGCCGACAACACGACCGCGCCGCTGTGGCGCGCGCTGGTCGGAAGCCTGCGGGCGTGCAGTCCTCTCCTCGCCAAGGAGGTCGCGTATCGCGCCACCGGCAGCGCGGAGACGACGGTAGCCGAGACGCACGACTGGTCGGCGGTCGCTGCGGCCCTCGCAGACCTCTTCGCCGCAGCCGCTGCGGGTGACTCCGCGCCGCACCTGGCCTACGACGGTGCTACTCCGGTCGCGTTCGCCCCCTACCGGCTGACCCACTATCCCGATGCGCGCCCGGTCGAGAGTATGAGCAGTGCCCTCGAACGGTTCTACGCAGCCGTAGCGACGCCAGCGCCGGCACATCCCCCTGGGCAACCGGCTGTTGAGCCGCAGCGGCGGACTGTACAGGAAGCGCTCACGGCCGCCGCGGCCCGCCTGCGTAGCCAGGAGCGGTCCTTGCAGCAGGCGCTCCTGCCAGCCGACGAGGTGGAGCGGTTGCGGCTATCCGGGGAGTGGCTGCTCGCGCTGGCGCATGAAATCCGGCCCGGCCAGACTGTCCTGCGGGTCGCCGGGGCCGCGCCGGACGGCGGCGAGCTTACTATCAGCCTCGATCCGACCCTGGCGCCGCCGGCCCTGGCCCAGCGGTACTTCCACCAATATCAGCGTCAGCAGCGCGGCGCAAAGGTGGTTGCCGCCCGCCTGGAGCGGACGCGCCTCCGGCAGCAGGCTATCGCCGAGGCGCTGGCCCTGCTCGCAGCAGCCCGGACGGTCGCCGCCGTCCGGCGCATCGCGCAGGAAGCCCAGGAGGAGGGCCTCATCCCGCCGGCCGACCGCCCACCGCGTCGGCCTCCCGACGACCAGGCTCGCGGTTTCGACCGCCACGTCATCGGCGGGGTAGAGGTCCTCGTCGGGCAGAGCCGGCGCGGCAACGACCAACTGACCTTCCGCGAGGCGCGCCCGCACGACCTCTGGCTCCACGCCCGCGGCGTGCCCGGCGCGCACGTCGTCATCCGCGCGCCCGGACCGTCCGTGCCGGAGCACGTCTTGCAAGCGGCAGCAGCCTTGGCCGCCGCCGCGAGCGCCGCGCGCCACGCCGCCACCGTCGCCGTGGACTACACCCAGCGCCGTCACGTCCGTCGCATCAAAGGAGCGCCACCGGGCCTCGTCACCTACCGCCAAGAACGCACCCTCCACGTCACCCCCGCCCCGGACAGTGCAGGCATCCGGTGAGTGGGCAGCACACACCTCACCCCCGTCATTGCGGCGGAGGCCGCAATCCAGGACCGAGGGCTGGACTGGGGGGTAAGCCGCAGTGACGAAACGGGAGCAGATGACGGTATGCTATACCTCCATACAGATGGGAGGTCCGGACGCTATGACGGCACAACCAACGATAGAAGAAGCTGACGCGCTCTACGCGCAGTACGGGCAGCCCTTGGAGCAGCAGCACGAGGGGAAGTATGCCGCCATTACCCGCCAGGGCCGGACGGTGATCGGCACAACGGTGCTCACCGTCGCTGACCGGGCAGATGAGGAGTTTGGTCCAACAGAGCCAGCCTTCATCTTCAAGATCGGAGACATCGCAGAATACAAATGGCTGTGAACCAACGTATCGTTAGCTCCCGTTTTCCCTACATCCCGGTGCGTGTCCAACTAGGCCGGCGTACCTTCGACGTGGAAGCGCTGCTCGACACCGGCTTTGACGGGGCTATCATTCTGCCGTCCACTTTCGTAGCGAACGGAGCGCCGGCAGAGAGATATGTTCGCGTGGTCCTGGCTGATGGCTCGCGTGTGCTGGCAGCAACCTATGTGGGCACGCTCCAGATCGGCGGGATGCCACCGTTCCTTGCTAGGGTCATAGCCCTGGGTGACGAGCCGATTATCGGTCTTGCCGCCACCAATCGCTACTATGTCGGCCTCGATCACGGCCGACAGGTCATTGTCGAGCCTTGAGCGCGGCAGGTGTTCAATCCCACCCCGACTGCCTTCTGAACTGGCGAACCGTTGAGTGTGTCGCGGCTGTGTGGCGGCGAGGCGAGCGCTGCTGTCCCTTTGATGACAGGCGGCTGCTATCCGAACACTTGACACCTAGCGTCACATAGTATAGAATAGCTAGGTATGAAGGGTGAGGCGCTCAAGGGACACCTCGACATGCTCCTGCTGGCCGCGCTGACGACCGGCGCTGCCCACGGTTACGCGATCATCACCGCGCTACGCGAGCGGAGCGGTGGCACGTTCGATCTGCCCGAGGGGACGATCTACCCCGCCCTGCACCGCCTCGAACAGTCCGGCCTGCTCTGGAGCAGTTGGAACGTCGTTGGTGGACGGCGGCGGCGCGTCTATGAGTTGACGAAGCGCGGGCGCACCGTGCTCGCGGAGCAACGGGAAGCGTGGTGGGCCTTTAGCGGCGCGGTCAAGGCCGTGCTCGGGAGTGCGACATGACCCGGCAACCCGGCGAGGACTTCCTGGCCGCGCTCGCAGCCGAGCTAGCGGCTGTCGGCATCAGCCCGCAACGCCAGGCTGAGATTTGTGCCGAGGTGGAAGACCACCTGCAGGAGTCGGTGCGGGCGGCGCAGCTTCA
Source organism: Chloroflexota bacterium (assembly GCA_022824545.1). GTDB lineage: Bacteria > Chloroflexota > UBA11872 > UBA12225 > JAJDUF01 > JAJDUF01. The sequence goes on along the minus strand of JAJDZR010000159.1, from coordinate 7,168 downwards.
GGGCCAGACCGCCGACGCTGCCTGGCGGCAGGCCGTGGCCCGTTTTGGCGCGCCCGCGGAGTTAGCCCGGCGCTTTGCCGCGGCTTTCGAGCAGGGAGACTCCTTGTTGAACCGTCTGGCTTCGGTTCTGGTACGAATCGGCCTCCGTTCGGAAATTGAACCGGAAGCGGGCCGCGTCGCTACCCCGATGCGCCGGACCCCGCACACGCGACTGGGCTGGCTCGCCGCCGGCGTTGCCTTGGTGCTGCTGTCCGCTGGTGGAGACTTTGCAGCCAGCGTGATTAATGATGGTCTGTGGAACGCGTTCGGGGACGAACTCAATCGTGAATGGCTATTCAACGTCGCAAATGCCATCGCGCTGTGGCTGATTACGGGTTTACTGATGGGGTTCGGGCAATGGCTCGTGCTTCGGCGCTGGGTGGACCGTGCCCAGTGGTGGATACTCGCCAGCACCGCCGGCTGGGGTGGTGCTATTGCCTTGGGCATAACCGCGTATGGCATCTTCGCTGCGGAGTTACGCTGGGAGGTCGTCGGTATGGCGATCACCCTCCCGGTGGTCTTCTTCGGCGTGGGCCTTTTCCAATGGCTGCTCTTGCGGCGCTGGGTGCGCCGGGCCGGTTGGTGGCTGTTAGCGAGCGGGCTGTCGTCGTTTACTCCCCTCGTTCTATCTTATGTTCTTTATGTTGTCCTACAGCCGCAGGCGGCTGAGAGAGGGATCAGCCCGGCGATCCTCGCCCTTGACTCTGTGATCCGTGGGCTGTTCGGCGGCGTGGCCCTGGTCCTACTGTTTGCTCAGGCTGGCAATCCCAGCCAGCGCGCGGGCCGCGCGGCTGGTGCAGTGGCCGACACCGCAGTCGAAGCAGAAGCTCGTCCGCGACAGCACCTAGCCCTGCTCGGCTACACCTGATCGTTCGCACCGGGCCGCTCTGCGCGAGGTACGACACCGTGCTGCGAAAGTTCAGCCGATGACGCCAGGAGCGATTGACGGCTATCTCCGGCAGTTCGCTGACGAGTTGGCCCGCGCGGGTTTGCACCGGCGGCGTCGAGTGCGGATCCTCGCGGAGGTGCGCGATCATCTGAAGGAGTCGGCACGGAGGCTGTGTGCCCAGGGCCGCGCCGCTGACGCCGCCCGACAAGAGGCGGTCACCCGCTTTGGCCCGCCGGTGGCACTCGCCCGCAGTTATCTCGACGCACTCGCCGCGGGCGCCGTCCTGACGAACGGTGCCGTCGTCTCACTCGATAGGCTGTCAGTTGTGTCGTGGCCAGCTACGCGCCACGACAAAGGAGGAAACGGTATGCAAGTCGTCGAGTATCGCCCGCAGCTACTGCCGGACCTCACCCGGCTGGCCAATCAACATCTCGCCTCGGTCCCGCCCGGCTGGGAGCTAACCGAGCATCAGTTGGCGACGGTACTGCGGGACCCGGACCAGGAGGGGGCCTACTTTCGCGAGGAGCCGGACCACGGCACCACAGAGACGTTGTGCGTCCTGGACAAAGACCGGCTCGTTGCCGCCGCCTCGTTGTGGCGCTCGGACCGCAGTGATCCCCGCTGGACCAATGGGCAGTATGAACGGAAGTATCGAGATAGCGGACAGGCGCTCTGGATTCTGGCCGATCCGCAGTCCGGGCAGGGCTTGCAGCTACTCCTGGAGACGTTTGCCCAACGCGCCCGCCGTTTGGGCTGCGATAGCCTCTCCGCTGGTGGTGGCCTGTGCTTTGGTCGCCACGGCATGCCGGCGTCTTGGCCCCATCTCACCGTCGGGCTGCAAAACTTTGGCTTTGAGGTGGAGCAGCACGGCGTCCTGATGTACCGCTCATTGCAAGATGCGGACCCCGGCGAGCCGCCGGCCATTGACGGCCTGACGTTCGAATGGCAGCTAGACCCGGAAGGGCCGGAGTGGGAGCTACACGCCCTGCTCGATGGAAAGCGGATCGGCGAATGTGGCGTGTGGGGCCTGAGCCGCCACGTTGCCGACCGCCCTGACTACGGGCACTGGATCAACCTCGAGTGGACCGAGGTCGCGGAGCCGTACCAGCGCCAGGGCATTGGCAGTTGGCTGGTCCGGGAGCAGTTGCGCCGGCACCGGGAGCGAGGCGCCAAGTATGCGCTGCGGCGGGAGTGGTTCGATCACCCCGAAGAGCTTAGTTTCCATGAAGCGTTAGGCTTCGAACACCTCCAAGAGTGGTGGTCCTACCGGATGGAGGGCCTGTAACCGGACGGTGACCAAGCACCGATTGACACGGCTAGCTCAGGAATGCCACACTTACGGGGCGCGCCGGCCGAGGCGCGTCTTGACAACTGCATAGCGAGACCAGGCGACGACGGAAACGAGTACGCTGCCGTGCCCGGCTGCAGAGAGCCGGCGGTTGGTGGCGAGCCAGAGCCGCACCACAGATTCCCATAGGATGTGCGGCTCAGGTTCGTCAGGTGTGAGCCGGCGCCGGCGCGCAGCGGAAAATCCTTCCTGAGCCGTCCCCCCAACGAGTGCGGCCGGTCGGAGCACGACCGACACCGCATTCTAGTAGACGGGACCGGGTGCGCTACCCGTTAGCAAGGGCGCGCGCATGAACACGTGCGCGACAGAGGTGAGAGGCGTCGCCGGCCGCGCTGGCCGGTGGTGATCTCTGAGCGGGGTGGTACCGCGAGCAGATTGGCTCGTCCCGGCAGGGGCGGGCCTTCGTGTTTTAAGGATGCTGACGAGGTTAGGCCCCCACCCTAGCCCTCCCCCGTCCCGACGGGGGAGGGAACAGGCCGTCCCCCTGCCACAGCGGGGGGACCATAGGGGGGCCAGCAAAGGAGTGGTAGGTATGGGATTTCGACAAGTGCCGCGCACCGTAGCGTATCCGGCCATGGAAGAGCGCATTCTGGCGTTCTGGCGGGATACGCAGGCGTTCGACAAGCTCGTCGCCAAGAACAAGGGTGGCCCGCGCTGGTCGTTCATGGACGGTCCCATCACTGCGAACAACCCCATGGGCGTCCACCACGCCTGGGGACGAACCTACAAAGATACCTACCAGCGTTACCGGGCCATGCGCGGTTTCGACCAACGGTACCAGAACGGCTTCGACTGCCAGGGCCTCTGGATCGAGGTGGAAGTCGAGCGCGAGCTTGGCTTCAAGAGCAAGCGCGACATCGAGGCCTACGGCATTGCCGAGTTTGTCGAGCGTTGCAAGGAGCGGGTCTACAAGTACGCCGGTATCCAGACCAAGCAATCCATCCGCCTAGGCTACTGGATGCACTGGGACAACTCGTACTTCACGCTGTCCGACGAGAACAACTACAACATCTGGCACTTCCTCAAGCGCTGCCACGAGCGCGGCTTGGTCTACAAGGGCAACGACTCCATGCCCTGGTGTCCCCGCTGCGGCACCGGTATCTCGCAGCACGAGATCGTCACCGAGGGCTATCAGGAGTTGGAGCATCCCGGCGTATTCGCGGAGTTTCCCCTGCACGAGCGACCCGGCGAGGCGCTGCTCGTCTGGACGACAACCGCCTGGACCCTCACCGCCAACGTCGCCGCGGCCGTACACCCGGACCTCCCGTACCTGCGCGTCCGGCAGGACGACCGGGTGCTCTACGTCTCCAAGGGGACGGCGGCGGGTGCTCTGCAAGGGGAATACGAGGTCTTGGGCGAGGTGCCGGGCCGCGAGCTGGTGGGACTCTCCTATGCCGGCCCGTTCGACGAGTTGCCCGCACAGGGTGGCATAGCCCATCCGGTCATTGCCTGGGAGGAGGTCAGCGAGACCGAAGGCACCGGCATCGTCCATATCGCGCCCGGCTGCGGAAAAGAAGACATGGAGCTGGGCCGCGAGCACGGTCTCCCGCCCATCGTCCCACTCGACGAATACGGCAATTACGTCGAGGGCTTCGACTGGCTGAGTGGCCGCAACGTCTACGACATCGCGGAGCCGATCATCGAGAGCCTGCGTCAGAAAGGGCGGCTCTACCACGTCGCGCTCTATACCCACCGCTACCCGGTCTGCTGGCGCTGCGGCAGCGAGTTGGTGTTTCGGCTGGTAGACGAGTGGTTTATCTCCATGGACGGCCCGCGCCGACCGCTCACTGACCACCGACCACCGGCCACTGACTCGGCGCCAGCCACCCGGCTACGCGACGAAATTGCGGACGTGACCAAGCAAATCACCTGGCTGCCGCCGTGGGGCCTGGACCGCGAGCTGGACTGGCTCCGCAACATGGACGACTGGATGATCTCCAAGAAGCGTTACTACGGGCTGGCACTACCCATCTGGACGTGCGATGCGTGCGGCTGGTTCGACGTGATCGGTAGCCCGGAAGAGCTGCGCGAGCGCGCCATCGAGGGCTGGGATGCCTTCGCGGGCCATTCCCCCCACCGCCCCTGGGTAGACGCGGTGAAGGTGCGCTGCGAGCAGTGTGGCGCTACGGCCAGCCGTATCGCGGACGTGGGCAATCCCTGGCTGGATGCCGGTATCGTGCCCTACTCCACGCTCGATTACCGCACGGACCGCGACTACTGGTCCCAGTGGTTCCCACCACACTTCATCACCGAGTCGTTTCCCGGCCAATTCCGCAACTGGTTCTACGTGCTGCTGACGATGAGCACCGTCCTGGAGCATGAGCCGCCCTTCCAGACGGTCCTCGGCCACGCCCAGGTGCGCGACGGCGAGGGCCGCGAAATGCACAAGAGCTGGGGCAATGCCATCGAGTTCAATGAGGCCGCCGACCGCGCTGGTGCCAGTGTGATGCGCTGGATGTACATGGGCACCAATCCGGAGCATAACGTGAACTTCGGCTGGAATACCCTAGCCGAGGTCGAGCGCCGCCTGCTGACACTTTGGAACGTCTACGCCTTCTTCGTGACCTACGCCAAATTGGAGGGCTTCGATCCGGCGGCGCCCGCGCTGGCGGTGGCGGAGCGCCCGGCCCTCGACCGCTGGGTCCTCAGCGAGCTACACCGGCTCGTCCAAGTAGCCACCGACGGCATGGACCGCTTCGACGTGATGACCTTGGTCCGCCGTACCGAGGCGTTCATTGAGGAGCTATCCACTTGGTACGTCCGACGCAGCCGGCGGCGCTTCTGGCGCGCCACCGACAAGACCGACCAGGCCGCCGCCTTTGCCACGCTCTACGAGGTACTGGTCACGCTGGTCAAGTTGATCGCCCCGCCGATGCCGTTCCTTGCCGAGGAGCTGTACCAGAACCTCGTGCGGTCCGTGGATCGCGCGTCGCCGGAGTCCGTGCATCTGTGCGACTGGCCGGCAGCCGATGTATCCGTGCTTGACCCGGCCCTGAGCGAGGCTATGGGCCTCGTGCGGCGGGTGGTAGGCCTCGGCCGCGCGGCCCGCAGCCGTGCCCAGATCAAGGTCCGCCAGCCGGTCAGCGCCATCGCCGTGCGCCTTGCGGCAGCGAGCGAGCGTGAAGTGCTGGCCGCGCATCAGGACCAGTTGCTCGATGAGCTTAACGTCAAGGAGCTACGCTTCACCGAGTCGTCCGCCGAGTATGTCGCCTACCGCGTCCGACCACTCCCCGCCGTGGTCGGGCCGCAGTTCGGCCGCCAAACCCAGGCGATCCTCCAGGCCCTGCGCGCGGCCGACGGTCGCGCTTTGGCCCGCAGCAAGGCGGCCGGCGAGCCGGTGACCATCACCATTGACGGCGCGGCGGTCGAGCTTGGCCCGGACAGCTACGAGGTCGAGGTCGAAGATCAGCCCGGCTTCAGCGTAGTCGAGGAGGGCGGCGCGATGGTCGCGCTCGACACCCGCCTCACGCCGGACCTAGAGCAAGAGGGACTGGCCCGCGAGTTGGTCCACCGTCTGCAAGGCGTCCGCCGCGATGCCGGCCTGACCATCAGCGATTGGGTCACGATCACGCTCGACACGAGCGACATAGACTTGGCGGCCGTCGTCGCGAGGCACGGTGAGCACGTCGCCAGTGAAACGATTGCCCGCCGCCTCACGGTCGGCAGCCTGCCGCCCGCCGACCACGTTGCCGAGTTATCCTTCGGCGATCATCATGCCCGCGTCGCCATCGTGCGTGTTGACTGACACTCCACTCGTGCCGTGTTGTCTCAGGCTACGGTGCCCACTGCGCCAGGATGTTGTCTTGCTCTTGCGCTACGGCAGTTATCGCCTCCGCTACCGACTGCTGGCTGGTGAAGGCTGGGGTTAGCCCTTGCTGAAAAGCCTCCAGCAGGGCCGGCAGAGCCGGATGAAACGGCACGGATTGACCGTGTGCGAGCGAGGCCAGCGTGACCTTCCCATAGCGTTGCTCGAATTCGCTAGCCACCGCTTGTCGGGCTGGCGGCGTGAGCAGCCCAACGTAGCTCGCATCGTGGCCAAAGGCATGATAGTCGTGCTGCACCTCTGCGCTCGTCCACAGCATCAGGAATGCCCACGCTTCATCCAATACTGCTGATGCGCTGCCGATGTACCAGGCGCCGAAGGGGATGGCCATGTAACCGGCGGGATGCACCGGCCCACGTGGTAGCTCGGCGTAGGCGACTTCCCCTGGTTGAGCACTCCGGCGCCGGCTGGCCTCCGGAAGCCAGCCTTGGTGCATCATCGCCACCCGGCCCGCTTTCCACAGCGCAGTGATCTCTCTACTGCTCGCGGCCTCGTCTGCCGTCTGGGTAACGGTATGGACGTGGACGAGGTCGGCCAGCCATTGCACCGCCTCCTGCGCCGCCGGTCGGTTCACCAAGCTCCGTTCTGAGTTGTCACTCAGCATGTCACCGCCGTTGCCCCGGATCCGGGACAGGGTGAGTGAGAGATGGCCATTGAAGGGAAATGCAAAGCCGTAGGCTGGGGATGTCGCCAGCGTGCGGGCCGCGGCGAGGAACTGCTCCCACGACCACGCTCCCGGGGGAACCGCCAGGCCAGCATCAGTAAAGAGCGTCGCGTTGCACATCAGCGGAAACGGTATCGCGTTGGTGGCTAGGGCGTAGAGCGCGCCGCGCCAGCGACTCGCGGCCAACACCCCGGGCCAGTAGTCCGTCAGGTCATAGCGGTCGCGCGCAATAAGCTGATCCAAGGCGAGCAGCCCGCCCTGTGCCACTGCCAGTCCGGTCCAATCCAATGGGAACTGCACCACGTCAATTGGGCCGTCCGCGGCGATCAACTCACTGAAGGCCTCTTCCGCCGGCTTGCCGGCAGGAGTGCGGGGCAGCCTTTGCCACTCCACCTCGATGTGGGG
>JAJDZR010000284.1 GCA_022824545.1 Chloroflexota bacterium | reverse complement strand
AGGGGCTGCCGGTTCAATACCAGTACGGTGCCGACTACCGTCCCGAGGGGGGCGCCGATAAGCAGCGCCACGATCAACACGGAGGTGTACCGCTGCCAAAGACCCTTGGCGCCGCCGTTCTGCCGGCGGCGCAGATTCGGGTAGGCGGGCACGGTTTCCCCGGCGTCGTGCTCGCGACTGCGCTCCCTAGGCACTCGACTCCCTCACCCAATAGCTCAGGGCTGACCGACGTGGACCGGTGTGGGCAGCATGGATACCAACCTGTTAACGGTCTTCCGGCCGATAGCGGTACGGAGGCGCCAGCACGCCAGCGATGCACACGATTATACTCGGCAGGATGTATTCCTAAACGGCACATCCGCACAGTCGGTCGCACCGTTTGTGCCGCTTGAGCCATGAAACGCCTCGATCTGCTCGGAACACCGGTTGACGACGTAACGTATGCCGAGGCGGCCGCCTACGTCAGCACGCTCATGGTGGCTGGCAAGCCGGCGGCCGTCGTTACGCCGAACCCGGAGTTCGTGGTCCTTGCCCGGCACCACGCCGCGTTTCGGGACGCGCTCTGGCAATCGGCCCTTGCGATCCCCGACGGCGGCGGGCTACTGCTGGCGGCTCGGCTGCTCGGTCTCCGCCTGCGCCAGCAGGTACGCGGCACCGACTTGGCCTACCGGCTCATTGACCATGCCCGCCGGGAGGGCTGGCGCGTGTTCTTGCTGGGTGCCGGTCCTGGGGTTGCGCCGGCAGCCGCGGCGCGCCTGCGGTCACGCTACCCCGGTGTGTCTATCGTCGGGACGTTCGGTGGCAGCGCTGCCCCGCCGGGAGACGCCGATACACGGGCGGCCGTGTCCGCTGCCGGGCGTGTGGACCTCCTGCTCGTCGCCTATGGAGCGCCGCGCCAGGAGTTGTGGATGCAGCGCAATCTGCCCGCGCTCGACGTGGGAGTGGCTATGGGTGTCGGTGGCGTGCTCGACTACATGGCCGGGCGGGTGCGCCGCGCGCCGCCGCTGATGCGAAACGCTGGCTTGGAATGGCTGTTCCGGCTGGTCCGGCAGCCGTGGCGCTGGCGCCGTCAGGTGGCGCTGGTCGCGTTCGGCCGGCTCGTGCTGGCGGCCGCTATGGCCCGGCAACGCCACCAGGATTCCGCAAACGGACGAACGCCACCAGCACCACCAGCGTAAGCAGCAACCCCACGAAGGCGAAGAGTTTCTCGACTCGCACCAGCCACAAGCTGAAGGAGCCGAAGAGCGCACACAGGCCGTAGAGCAGCAAGGCGATCCGCCGCTGCGACAGGCCGCGGTGGTGGAGCCGATGCGGCAGGTGCGCGCTATCTCCCCCGCGCCATGGCGAGCGTCCGGCGCGACTACGCTGCCAGATGACCAGCCCCACGTCAACGATGGGAATACCCAGGACCAGAATAGTCGCAGCGATCTTCGCGCCGCCGATGATGGCGATGACTCCCAGCCCGTAGCCGATCATCATCGAGCCGGACGTGCCCAGGATGATGCGTGCCGGATTGAAGTTGTACGGAATGAAGCCCAGACAGGCCCCGAGAAGCGCCGCCGGCAGTACCGCAATGCTGAACTGTCCGAGCAGCACGCTGAGAGCCACGAACACGGCCGCCGCGATAGCGCCGACGCCGGCAGCGAGGCCGTCCATCGTATCCAGCCAGTTGACTGTGTTGAGGATGGCTACCAGCCACAGGACGGTGACGGGCAGCACGAGCACCGTCGGCAGCACGATCTGGCTGCCGAACGGCTCCGGGCCGAGCGGGTTCGATACGGTGGCAATGGTGCTGCCGAAGAGCACGGCGATGAGCGCGAGACCGATCTGCGCCACCAGCTGCGGCGCCGCCGAGAGGCGCTTGCGGTCATCAATGAACGCTATCGGCAGCACGGCGAGACTGCCTAGGAGCAAGCCGATCACCCGGCGCTGCTCGTCGGGAAAACGCTCGACGAACAGAAAGCTCACGCCGATCCCGGCGAGATAGGCCACCGTCAGCGCGTAGCCGCCGGAGCGCGGCAGCGCCATGCGCTGCATCTCGCCCGGCCGGGGCCGGTCCACGAGACTCCAGCGGGTGCCTAGACGGGCAGCGAGCGGCGTGAGCGCCAACCCCAGCACCAGCGAGGTGGCGAATACGAGGGCGAGCGGCAGCAGAGCCTCGGCGGTCACGGGCGCAGCCTTCCCAACAGCGCGCCCCTAGGCGCTCCCGCTGCCCACTCCATGCGTATCTTCATCGAGCCAGCCAAACACCGCGGCGCGTAGCTCTGCTACCGGCAGCCGATCCAGTTGGCTCGACAGCCTAGCACACCGCCGCTCCCACACCGCAAAGGGCACGATCTTGCCGGCCGCCGGCGGCGTGGAAACCTGCCGCAGACCGGGCACCGCCGGCGGCGCCAACCGCTCCTCCGCTTGCAATAACGGTTCGGAGAGCCGCTCGCCCGGCCGCGCCCCGGAGGACAGCAACGGCGGGCCGGCCTCGCCGGGGCGTAGCTGCTGCCAGAGGCGCGTGGCGATGTCCACCGGTGTCAGCTCGTCGGTAACGTCGGGCACCACCATCAGCGACGGGCCGGCGAGTAGCGCCGCGTGCAAGAGCAGGGCGAGCGCGTGCCGAGGGGATATCCAGTACCGCCGCATCCGCGCGTCGGTAATCGGCAGCGGCCGGCCCTCGCCGATGAGCCGGACAAACGTCTCCGACGCTGCGCCCCGACTACCCAGGACGTTGACAAACCGGCAGATGGTGACGCTCGGCCTTCCCGCCGACGCCGCGGCACGCAGCATTCCCTCGGCAATGCGCTTGGTCACTCCGTAGAGGCTCGGCGGCGTAATCGCTTTGTCCGTGGAGGGGTACACGATCCGCTCGACCTGCTGCCGGACGGCGGCGCGGACCAGGTGGCACGTGCCGAGGACGTTCGTGGCCACGAACTCCACCGGGTCGTCCTCCGCCCACGGCACGTGCTTGCACGCGGCGAGGTGGAAGATCACCTGCGGGCGCAGGCCATCCAGCAGGGACTCGACCCGCGCTGCCCGGCGAATGTCCGCCAGGACGTACCGCACACGCGCAGCGCCAGTTGGCCGGTCGGTTGCCTGCTCGCCGAGTGACTGCCGCAGACCGAACAGCGACGGCTCGTGGACATCTACGAGGGTTAGCTCGGCCAGCGGAAGTGTGGCGAGGATATGCGCCAGCGGCTCGCCGAGCGACCCGGCGGCGCCGGTCACCAGAACGCGGCGCCCGGCAAACCGTTCCGTCAGCCGCTGCATCTCCAGGCGCGGCGCCGGCCGCCCCGCGACGGCATCCCAGTCAATCTCCGGAGCGGCAGCCGGCGCAAACAGGGAAGCGTCGGGTAGTTGGCCGCTCATGCTTCAGCCCCATGGCCGGCGGCCAGCGCGGCCCGCATCCGCTGCCAGCATTCGCGCATCTGCACGGCGCAATTGGGGTCCGGCTCCAGCGGCTCGGTCACCAGAAAGTCGGCCGGCGCTGCCAGACGACGCACGACCGAGTCGAGCGCGGCGTCGCCGTCGTCATACCGCAACCCCTCGCCCAGCAGCCCGCGGGCGTTGGAGACGTGGGCGCTACGGATGCCCGTTGCGACCTGCGCGACATAATCGTCCAGATTGGCCGGATGCGGGCGCGCCGCGTAGGTCGCGACGACCGACCGCAGCGCCGGCCGGTCCGCCTCGGCGCCGACACGCCCGCAGGCCGCGTTGATATAAAGCTGCGCGTGGGAGGTGTCCAGCGTGATGCCTAGCCCCTCGACGTTGGCCGTGAACCAGGCCAGGTCGCGCGGCTCCACCCCGATAGGCGTGTACACGAACGCCGCTTCCCGCATTCGTCCTACGGGCGGGATGTTCTCGATGAGCGGCCACACCTGCTCTCCGGTGCAGGCCGCGGCGAACCAGCGCGCGAACGGGAGCGCCGCTGCCAGCGTCTCCTCGCGCACCGATTCCGCCAGGAGCTCCGGGGCGGAGCACGGGGCAACGCAGTGGATATTGATAGCCCGCGCCCCCAGCATCCGCGCGGCGACGAGCAGCCGGTCAATCAGCTCGTAGTCGGTGTCGGCAGCGCGAGTGAGGTCGAAATACGCCCCATCGAGCGACCGGATCGGGCCTTCGATCAATGTGACCGTTTCCGCGGGCACGGCGGCCTGCTGCCAGGCACGTGCCAGCCGCTCCTGCCAGTCCGCCCCGCTCACGTCGCGCACGTCGAGGTATAACTCCACCCCGTCGGGCGCCGGGTCGCGGAAACGGTCGGCAAGCTGCGTCGCAGTCGGTCGGGCCTTCAGCAGCAAGGCCGGCCGCGTGGTGGATTGCATAGTCCGTTACGGATGACGCCGCGGCGGCGCACACGGCACACGGCAGCGAGCGGTTCAACGCAATGATACCGCCAGCGCCACCGGCCAGCGCAGCAAGACCGCCTTTCTTGGCCAACGGGCGGCGCCGACGGTATCATGGAGCCACTGCTGGCGCGTCGCGCGAAAGCGGATCACAGGCGGCCGGACACCGGCCCAAGAGTGAGGGGGTACACCATGCGTATTGTGCGCTATCTGGCATCGGGCGGGCGCTGCCCGGCCGTCGGTATCCTGGAAGACGAGCGGATCGCGGAGATTCCGGCGACCGGGGGCGATCTCGGCCCGCTGCTCCTGCTGGACCACAGCGGCCTCGAACAGGCGGCCGCGGCGGCCATGGTCCACCATGATTGCAGCGATGTGCGGCTGCTGGCGCCGGTCGGACAGCCGGGCAAGATACTGGCCCTGGCCGCCAACTACCATCCCACCGACGCCCGGGTTCCGGTTGACCTGGACGTTGACACCCCGAAGGTGTTCATCAAGCCGCGGACCGCGCTGCTGGGGCCGGGCGATCCCATCCCCTACCACGGCGTCGTCTCACAGTTGATCGAAGAGATCGAGCTGGGCGTGGTGATCGGCCGGCCGGGCAAGGACATCCCGGTGGAGCGGGCCATGGAGCACATCTTCGGCTACACCGTCATCAACGACGTCTCGGCACGCGAGTTGCGCTTCCCACCGGAGCGAGCCGGGCAGGAGCGGTATGAGTTCTTCGACTGGCTGAACGGCAAGTGGCTGGACGGCTTTTGCCCTGTCGGCCCCTGGATCGTGGACCGGGATTGCCTGCCCGATATTGGCAACCTCGATCTCCAGACGGTCGTGAGCGGCGAGGTGCGGATTTCGTCGAACACCAGCCGCATGATCTTCAACGTGCCGCAGATGATCGCCTACATCTCCCGCTACTGCACGCTCGAACCCGGCGACCTGATCGCCTCCGGCGTGGCGCTCGGACCGGACGGTGCCGACGAGACATTCCTGCGTGACGGCGATGTCGTCGAGGGTACCGTCGAGGGCGTCGGGACGCTGCGTAACCCGGTCCAAAGCACCGGCGGATAACGGTACCCTACTCGGCCCCCACCCTCGCCCTCCCCCGTGGCGACGGGGGAGGGAACACGCCGTCCCCCCGCCGCAGCGGGGGGAGCATAGGGGGGCTGGCCCCCCTATGCTCCCCGGTCCCCCGCCGCAAAGTAGTCCAGCACCTCTGCAATCCCCGGCGCCAACGTCTTGCGCCAGCGCCAGTCCCACTGCGCGAGGCGCGACGAGAGCGTGAACGGCGCCGGCCCTTCGTCGTCGTCCGCGCCGGGGCCGGTGAGCCGCACGTCCAAGCCGCGCCGCCGGCCGGCTTGCTGCACGAGCCGCGCCACGGCGGCGACGCTCGCCACCTCCGCCGCGGCGTTGTACACGTGATGCCCGCGCGCCAAGGGCCACTCGGCCGCAGCGGCCAGCAGGCGCGCAGCATCGTCCACGTGCAGGAGCGCCGTCGCGCGGCGAGCCATCTCGTGGAGCTGGAGCGGCTGGCCGCGTGCCGCTTGCAGACAGAATAGGTTGGGCGCCGTCATAAACGGCCGGGCCGTCTTCATCACCGGGCTGAGACCGTAGGCCAAGCCGAAACGCAGCGAGACGGTCGTCAGATCGTGCCTTCCGGCATACATGGCCAGCAGATGCTCGACGTACAGCTTGGAGAGGTGGGATAAGTCCGCTTGCTCGCCGGGCGGTGTGTCCTCCGTAATCGTGCCGGCCAGGTCCGGCCCATACAAGCGGAACGAGCTGGCAAAGACCAAGCGTGGCACCGCGTGGCGCACCATCGCGTCGAGCACCACGCGCGGCCCCCGTAGGTTGACCTCCTCCGTATACGCCGGCGACGCGGCCGCCGGGTGAGCACTCGCCTGCGCGGCCAGATGCACCACGCACCGCACCCGCCGGCCCGCCAGCAGCGCGTCAACCGCAGCAGGGTCGCAGACCGACCCTTCGATCACGCGACAGCCGGACTGCTGCGCCAGGCGGGCTACCGCCGTCGCGTCGGTGGCGAAGCCGTTTTCGAGGGCCACGACCGGAGTGCCGGTGGCCAGGAGCCGTTGCGCGAGCAACGACCCGAAGTATCCCAGGCCGGTGATCGCCACAGTCATCGCGCGGTCTCCTGCTGCGGGTGTCGTCACCCGAATAGCGCCGGTCGGACGGGACGAGCCGGTGATTGCTACTCCGTGGGCAAATCGGTGCCCAGGGCGGGGATGATGAGCTCCATACCGGCGGCGATCTGCCCCGGGTCTTCAATCTTGTCCCGATTGGCTTCCAGCAGGTCCGGATACTGCACTTGATATGTCTGGGCGATGGACCAGAGCGATTCGCCGGACCGAACCGTGTGGATAAGCGCCCCGCCAGGCGCGGCCGGCGGGTCCGGCGTTGGCGTAGCAGCCACGGACGTTGGTGCTGCCGTCCGTGTGGCTATCACCAGGGGCGTGATGGTAGGCAGTACGTTCGAGGGGCCTTCCGTCGGTATAGGTGATCCGCTAGGGGGACCTTCCGTTGCCGTCGGTGATCCGTCCGGGGCATCTGCCGTCGGCGGCGGTAATCCACCGGGGGCGCCTTCCGTTGCCGTAGGCGACGCATCAGGGGCGCGTTTCGGCGGCGGAGGTAGTGCCGGGACGGCAGTGGGGGGCACCACGGTGGGAACTAAGATCGGCAGCGGGACGGCGGTCGCCGTGGGCGTGCTCGGAGCCTGGCGCACGGTGACCGGCGCGAGGCGCGTAAAGGGAGTGACCACGGGGGCTGGGGCTGCCAGACGCTCCAAGAACGGCCGGGCACTGCCCACCAAGACGTAGGCCAACGCAGCGACAAAGCAGACCGCGACGACCCGCAGGGCCACCAGGATGGTAGTGGCGCGCAGGTCACGCAGCCGGCGTAGTGAATGCTTATCGTGCAGCGGGCGCCAGCGGGGCGGCGGCCGCGAGGAATAATCGTAGGTCACGGTCTTGGTCTTGGTACCGTCCCGACAACGGGCTTCCCGGCGAGCGGGCGCCGCGGTGCTGTGTCCATGCGGCACCGCGGCTGAGTACCCGCGCGGAACGATGCGCCACCGGCACTAGGCAGCAAAGCTGTAGACAAACAGCAGGTCGTTGACATTGGTGTTCGTCGGCCCGGTCACCAGCAGGTCGCCAACATCGTTCAGGTAGTGATACGAGTCGTTGTTGGCGAGGGCTGCCTGCACGTCCAGGTTCAGGCCGCTACCTCTATCAACGGTGCTACCGTCCACCAGGCCTCCGGCGGCATCCGGGTGGGCGTCGGATCCGTCCGTGGCCGCGGCGACGACCAAGGTGCGCGGGAGGCCGCGAATGGCGACGGCGGCGGCCACGGCCATCTCCTGATTGCGGCCACCCTTCCCGTCGCCGCGCACCGTGACCGTCGTTTCTCCGCCCGCGATCAGACAGGCCGGCGCCGGCAGCGGCGCATTGCGCTGCACCAACTCCTTGGCGATGGCGCCGGCGACCTTGGCGATCTCGCGGGCCTCCCCTTCTAGGTAGGTCGTCCAGACGAGGGTCCGGAAACCGAGCCGCTCCGCCGCTGCGCGGGCCGCCTCGGCAGCGATCTCGTTACTGCCGACCAGGATCGCCCGCGTCCGCTCGAAGATGGCCGTATCCGTTTCCTTCGGCGTTTCGCCTACCTGCCCGGCGGCGCCGCGCTCGACGTGCCGCCACACCGCGGCCGGCACGGCGCGCTCCGTGTCGAACTGCCGCAGCACGGCCAGCGCATCGGCGAACGTGGTCGAGTCGGGAACCGTCGGTCCGCTGGCAATGAAGTCGAGCGGATTGCCGACGACGTCCGACAGCACCAGCGTCAGCACCTGCGCCGGCGCGGCCAGCTCGGCCAGCCGCCCGCCTTTGGCCTGCGAGACGTGCTTGCGGACCGTATTGATCTGATTGATGGTCGCCCCGGAGCGGATGAGCACGTCGCTCATCGCCTGTTTGTCGGCCAGCGATACGCCCTCCACCGGCAGCGGCAGCAGCGCCGAGCCGCCGCCGGAAATCAGGCAGATCACCAGATCGTGCTCGTCCGCCGACTGGGCCAGCTCGACAATCCGTTGGGCTCCGTCCATGGCCGCCTGGGTCGGGATGGGATGCCCCCCCTCCGTGAACCGCACCCGTTCGAGTGCCCCGGCGGCCGGCGTCAGCGTGTCCTCCTTGACGGTCACGGCGCCGGCGGTGAGGCGGTCGCCCAAAGCATCAGCAACCGCCTGCGTCATCGGCTCGCCGGCCTTCCCCGTGCCCACGACGAACACCCGCCGCACCGCTCCTAGGTCATAGACGTGGTCGCCGGCGAGGAGCCGGTCCCCGTCGCGGCGCAGCACCGCCCGCACCGCCGCTCCCGGCTCGACGGCAGCGAGCGCGGCATCCAGCACTTGGCGGGCGAGGTCACGGGCCGCTGCGAAAGTAGGTTGTCCGGCTGTCGTCATAACGGAGCCTCCGCTCAACAGAAGGTATGGCTGAAATCGGTATGCGCCCCAGCGCGTGCCGGGTGGCCCGCCGGCGCATCCGATTATAGCCGTCGGCAGCACCATCGCCAGCGGCCCGGCCTCCCAAGAGTAGGTTTTTCGTATGGAGCGGCGGACCTACCCCCACCCTGACTCTGACTGGGGTAGGTACGGGCTAGGCCATAGGGGCGTCCCTTGTGGGCGCCCTGGCCGCAGCCGGGACGCTGGCAAGGGCATCCACCAGGGTTGCCCCTCCCCTCCGTCATTCCCGCGAAAGCGGGAAGGTGGATTCACATTTGAAGTGCAACAGTTCCTGCCAGAAGATTTCCGCCGGGGTCTGGTAGTCCAGACACTTGCGGGGGGTATTATTGTACAACTGCACCAGCTCCGTAAACCGCG
>JAJDZR010000017.1 GCA_022824545.1 Chloroflexota bacterium | reverse complement strand
GTGGTGGTGACGCCGGAGCGGTGCCACCCCTGCCGTCAGCCGTGCGACCATGGCGCGAAGACGACGCGCCACAGCCCGACGACTACTATGGGGCGACAAAGCTGGCGGCGGAATGGCTGGTGCGCTCGTACCGCGCCTACTTCCACACGGTCATCCTGCGGCTGTTTGCCCCCTACGGCCCCGGCCAGACCGGGCGGCTGATATCGGGACTCATCGGCCGCGTCCGCGATGGTCGGCCCGTCACCCTCAGCCGCGGCGCACGCCCGCACTTCAACCCGCTCTACGTTGCCGACCTGCTACCCATGATCGAGCGGGCGTTGGTGCTACAAGGCGAGCAGACCCTCAACGTCGGCGGCGATGAAGTACTGTCTATCCGCGACATGGCCGAGACCATCGGCAGCGCACTCGGAAAAGCGCCACGCTACGAGCCGGCCCCCGGCGATGCCCCCAGCGATGCAGTCGGCGACGTCCGCCGGATGCACGCGCTCCTCTGCCCAGCCCCCCTTACCCCCTTCGCCACCGGCATCGCCCAGATGGTGTGAACCTGAGGCCGTAGGGGCACGATTGATCGCGTCCAGACTCCCCCTCTCCACCATGTGGAGAGGGGGCCGGGGGGTGAGGTCCGCCGCCCCCTAGCCGCCACTGCCTTCTTCAAGGATTCGGCGCACGTTCCGCAGGCAGCCGTCGGCCTGCTCTTCAATCAGCGCATCGAGGTTGA
The DNA here is from genome assembly GCA_022824545.1 of Chloroflexota bacterium. Taxonomy (GTDB): domain Bacteria; phylum Chloroflexota; class UBA11872; order UBA12225; family JAJDUF01; genus JAJDUF01. The sequence goes on along the minus strand of JAJDZR010000017.1, from coordinate 3,830 downwards.
AGAAGCTCGACGCCAGCCGGCTGAGACCGGGCGGGAGCGTGAAGTTCATCCGGTACGTCACTAGAGTCGCTGCACCGTCGTCGCCCACCGGCTCTAGCTCCCAGGAGGAGGTATGGGCTACGCCTTCGACGGAGCGGGATCGGATGAGTCGGTCCGGCGCCAACTCGACTACCTCATCCACGCCGTCAATCACCATCCCCATGAACTCCAGCCCAAAGCGAAACCGGGTGCCCACGGCCGTAGGGCCTGGCGTCAGCCGCTCGCTCGAGGCTAGGCGCGGCACCCACTCGACATTGCGCTCCGCCTGCACCAGGAGTGCGAAGATGTCGCTCGCTGGGACGTGCAGCAGCGCAGACTTGACAACTTCCGGCATGAATAGCTCCCTTCTCCACCCGTCTCACCCAGTCACTCCCCCGAAAAGAGACCTTTGCATAACTCCCTACATGGAGGCCGGGGTTTGGACTCGCGCGGAAGTGGGAATGACTGGGCCGTGGGCCCAGCCCGCTACTCGTCGCTGGCCCCCTTTTCGAGGATTCGGCGTAGGTTTTGCAGGCCGCTTTCGGCCTGCGCTGCAGTCAGCGCATCCAGGTTGAAGAAACGCGTCGCCAGCCGTTCAAGGCTGGGCGGGAGCCTGAAGCCCATCCGGTACGTCACCCTGGTCGCTGCACCGTCGTCGCCCACCGGCTCTAGTTCCCAGGAGGAGATATAGGTCAGCAGCCCCTCGACGGAGCGGGATCGAAGCAGCCGGTCCGGCACCAGCTCGACGACCTCATCCACGCCGTCAATCACTAGCCCCATGAACTCGAGGTCGAGGGCAAAGCGGAAGCGGGTACCCACGACCGTAGGGCCGGAAGTCAGCCGCTCGCTGGTAACCATGCGTGGCACCCACTCGGGATTGCGCTCCACATCTTCCAAGAGAGCGAAGACGTCGCTCGCCGGGACCTTCAGCACCGCAGACTTGTCAACTTCCGGCATGAATGACCCTCTTTCCCACCACCGGCCGCCTACTCACCGACCACCACGGACGTTTCCGCGACTGCCGCGGCGCGGTCGAAGCTGAGTTGGCCGTCGCGCGCACTGACGACCACCGCGTCACCGCTACGGATCTCGCCGGCCAGCATCATGCGGGCCAGCGCGTTCTCCACCTCGCGCTGAATGATCCGGCGCAGCGGCCGGGCACCAAAGGCCGGGTCATAGCCCTGGCTGCCGAGCAGCGCGGTCGCTTCCGGCGTGACCTCCAAGTCAATCGCCAGGTCGTGCAGCCGTTCGCGCACGGCAGCCAACTCCAACACGACGATCTCGTCGAGATGCGTCTTGTCCAGCGGATGGAACACGACCACCTCGTCAATCCGGTTCAGGAACTCTGGACGGACCTGTTGCCCCAATAGTGCCAGCACGCGCTCGCGGATTTCCGGCTCCGGTAGACCGGCCGCCTGCCACTGCTGAATCTCCGGACTGGCCAGGTTCGAGGTCATGATGATGAGCGTATTCCTGAAATCCACCACATGACCCTGGTTATCGGTCAGCCGACCGTCCTCCATGACTTGCAGCAGGATATTGAACGTATCCGGGTGCGCCTTCTCGATCTCGTCGAAGAGCACGACCTGATACGGGCGCCGGCGCACGGACTCGGTGAGCTGGCCACCCTCGTCGTAGCCGACGTAACCGGGGGGCGCCCCGATCAAGCGGGAGACCGCGTGGCGCTCCATGTACTCGGACATATCGAGCCGGGTCATGGCGGCCTCGTCGTTGAAGAGAAAGCCGGCGATAGCCCGTGCCAAGAGCGTCTTGCCAACACCGGTCGGCCCGAGGAAGATGAACGAGCCGATGGGGCGCTGCGGGTCCTTCAATCCGGCCCGCGAGCGGCGCACCGCATCGGAGACGGCGTGTACCGCCGCATCCTGACCGACCACCCGCCGGTGCAGCACTTCCTCCATCCGCAGGAGCTTCCGGCTCTCCCCCTCCATCAGGCGATTGACCGGAATCCCGGTCCACTTGGCGACCACCTCGGCGATCCCCTCCGCCTCCAAAAACTCCTTGAGTAGCCGGCCATCCGCCTGCGCGGCCTCCAGCGCCGCCTGCGTTTCAGCGAGCTGCTGCTTCAGCGCCGGTAGCTCGCCATACTGCAACCGCGCCGCGCGGTCATAGTCCAGCGCCCGCTGGGCCTGCTCGATCTCGACGTTCAGCGTGTCAATACGCTCCCTGATCGCGGAAATCTCCTCCAGTCCCTGTTTTTCCTGCCGCCAGCGCAGGTCGAGGCCGTGCGCCCGCTCCTTCGCCGAGGCCAACTCTTGCTCCAGTTGCGCCAGCCGCTCGGCTTCCGGGCTGGCATCGCCCTCATCGCCCCCGACCTCCTTCTTCAGCGCCTCCCGCTCGATCTCCCACTGCATGATCCGCCGTTGCAGCTCATCAAGCTCCGTCGGCATACTCTCGGCTTCCATTCGCAGCCGTGACGCCGCTTCGTCCACCAGATCAATGGCCTTGTCCGGCAAGAAGCGGTCGGCAATGTACCGCTGCGCCAGCGTCGCCGCTGCGATCAGGGCACCGTCGCGGATGCTGATGCGATGATGCGCCTCGTACCGCTCGCGCAGGCCGCGCAGGATGGAGATGGTGTCCTCCACGGTCGGCTCATCCACCAAGACCGGCTGGAACCGGCGCTCCAGCGCCGCGTCCTTCTCGATGTGCTTGCGGTATTCGTCGAGCGTCGTCGCGCCGATGGCGTGCAGTTCGCCGCGCGCCAGCAGCGGCTTGAGCATGTTGGCGGCGTCCATGGCGCCCTCGGCGGCCCCGGCGCCAACGACCGTGTGCAGCTCGTCAATGAAGAGCACGATCTCACCCTCGGACGCCTGGACCTCCTTCAGCACCGCCTTCAGCCGCTCCTCGAACTCGCCGCGATACTTGGTCCCGGCAATCAGCGACCCCAAGTCCAGCCCCACGACCCGCCGGCGCCGCAGCGATTCCGGCACGTCGCCGCGCACGATCCGCTGCGCCAGCCCCTCGACAATGGCCGTCTTGCCGACGCCCGGATCGCCGATCAGCACGGGGTTATTCTTGGTCCGCCGCGACAGCACCTGAATGACCCGCCGGATTTCGTCGTCGCGGCCGATGACCGGATCGAGCTTGCCCGCCTGCGCCGCCTGCGTCAGGTCCCGGCCGTAACGCTCCAAGGCCTCGTATTTGGCCTCCGGGTTCTGGTCCGTCACGCGCTGGTTGCCGCGCACCGCCGCCAGCACCTGATAGATGCGCTCCGCCGTAATCCCGTGCCGTTGCAGGATTTGGGTAGCTGTGCCCTTTTGCGGATCGGACACAATCGCCAGCAGCAGGTGCTCGGTGCTGACGTACTCGTCCTTGAGCCGCTCCATCTCCTCATGCGCGCCCAAGAGCACCTGCCGCAGCCGCGGCGCCATCGTGATCTGCGTCGCCGCGCCATAAATCTTGGCCGCGCGCGATAGGGCCTCCTCCAGATCGCGCTGCACCTGCGCCGGATCGGCACCCAAGCGGCTCAAGATCGTGCGGGGAATGCTGTCTTGCTGCTCTAGCAACGTGACGAGCAGATGCTCAACGTCAACCTGCCCGTGCTGCCGCTGCTCGGCCACCTGTTGGGCGCCCAACAACGCTTCCTGAGCACGATCAGTAAAGCGGTTGGTGTTCATCGCCGGATTCTCCTTTGAATCCCGTACCGTCATTCCGGCGAAAGCCGGAAGGTGGATTCACATTTGAAGTGCAACAGTTCCTGCCAGAAGATTTCCGCCGGGGTCTGGTAGTCCAGACACTTGCGGGGGGTATTATTGTACAACTGCACCAGCTCCGTAAACCGCGCCGTCGAGACC
>JAJDZR010000337.1 GCA_022824545.1 Chloroflexota bacterium | reverse complement strand
GTAGACGGGCCAATTCACACCGGTCTTCAATACCAAGCTGCGTGTATGCTTGTCCCATGGCAACACCTTACTCTGGTGTTGCACTTCGTTTGTGAGTCTAGGGAATCCACGTCCCCCCGCCACAACGATGGCCTAGTTGTCAAGCTCAGGGTAGTCCACATCTGGCCACGAGGTGGTCCACGACATAGCTTCCACCATAGATATTCCAGAACCCGGTGATAGCTGATTCCCCATAGCCTCGAGATCGTACACCACCTTGGACTATTAGTTGCGCTGGCGAGTCTGCTCCATGACGCTTGAGCCAATAGAGAAAGTCTTCTAGGAGCATATCCGGGAGAAATGTCGCGTCGTTGGTGTCGCTAGTGAACCAGCGTGTTGTAGTAGTACGGCCATCTGAGGAGCGTCCCAAGATTAGTTGCCCACGACTGTCGAACTCAAGCTGGAGCATTCGCTGATAACTATCGAAACCGAAATGGTAAAGAGTGCCTGGTGCATCATGGTCAATCGGTTCATCCCAGATGACGAATACCTCCCACACTTGAGTGCCGACCTCACAGCGAACGACTAGCAATGGGAGTTCGTACCCATATCCTCCCTCACGATAGTCGGCGAGTAGGCCAGCCACATAGGTTCTTGGGTAGGCCCGGTTTCCTTGTAGGAAATCAAGCGACCAGTTACCAGGTGATGAGAGTCTTGGTCTTGAGGTTGGCTCAGGTATGAATGTTGGAAATGGAGTAGCTGGGTTCCAAGGTGGCTGCGGAGCCGAGTCACCAAATAAAGGTGTTCCTGTTGGCCAGGGGGTAGGTGTGTTGGTTGAGAACTGAAGGCAGCGATCATGGCTGACTGTATCCCAGTAACTCTCTTCCAGACACTCATCAGCTTGAAGAATGTTTGGCATGGTGAGAGTTAGACTGAAGATGCCAAGCGCCAGCAGCAGCCAGCACCGAGCCATAGGAAAGCCCCCTCACGGTCGGGATTGTGGCTCAGTACCAATGAACCGCACCATCCCAGCAACGTGCCGCAACCAAGCGTGAGGCCACAATCCCGTCGGGTGGCGCGTCGCCGGGTATCGGCCTGCGGTCACTCATTGGTCTGTGCGCCCTACACCGGTGAGTGAAGACCGCTACACGTTACTCAGGAATGGAATGATAAGTAAATCACGCCAGGGAGTCAAGCCCGCCACCCGAGGGCATGTCCCGCCCACGCAGCAACGACACGCGGCAAAAACCCCCTCTCCCCCATGTGGAGAGGGGGCCAGGGGGTGAGGCCTGCGCCTTAGCTCCCGCTTGTCTCGATAGTAATGCGGCGCGGTCGCTGGGCACGCGCCTTCGGCAGCGTCAGCTGCAAGATGCCCTGCTCCAGCTTGGCCTTGACCTCGCTCCCCTCCACCTCGCCCGGTAGACGCCAGGCAAAGCGGAACTCGCGCGGCTGAATACCCTGCCAGATGGCCGCCGCCTTCTCCGGCACCGCCCACGCGCTCTTGCCACTAATCGAGATCACGTCGCCCTGCAGCGAGATGTCCAGATTGTCGGCCTGCGCGCCGGGCACGGCCACGTACAGCTCGTAGCCCTCCTCGGTCTCGTACAGGCTGGGCACCCCGGCCGCCACCATTCGCTCGTCGCCCTCCGCAAACCGCGGAAACACGACGCTCTCGCGGAACAGCTTGTCCACCATCTCGCTCAGTGGCCGCCCCGTCCCAAAGGGATTGTGTCGCGTGATGTTCTCCATCGTCCTTTACCTCCTACGGCTCCTAGTGCCGGCCGTCACTGGCCGGCCTATCCACGCTCGTCACCGCCCATTCCGGTGACACTCCTATCCTATCACCTTATTCTGAGATTGTCAATAGTTCTGATGGTATCACTATCAACTCTCCCCCAGCCGCTATAATACGCCCACACCGAGAGGAGGTGCGACCCCATGAACATCGTCATCCCCGACGACTATCCCCCCGCCTACGCCGACTACCCCGACGAGGTGGCCCGGCTACAAGCCGCCGGCGACGTGGCGCTCTACGATACCCGCGCCGCCGACCTCGACGAGCTGGTAGCCCGCCTCGCGGACGCCGACGTGGCCGTCACCGTGCGCGCCTACACCGTGTTCGATGCCGCGCTGCTGGCCCGCCTACCCAATCTCAAGCTGATCGCCATCGTCGGCACCGGCACCGACCAGGTGGACCTGCCGGCCGCCACCGAGCACGGTGTCCTCGTCTGCAACGCCCCCGGCGCCACCACCCAATCCGTCGCCGAGCTGACCATCGCCCTCATGTTCGCCGCCGCCCGCCGCCTCCCACTCACCGACCGCATGGTCCGCGGCGGCACCTGGTACCACGAGCAAGGCTGGGAGCTGCGCGGCAAGACGCTCGGCCTCGTCGGCCTCGGCCTCATCGGGCAGCAGGTGGCCCGTATGGGCGCCGCCCTCGGCATGAAGGTCATCGCCTGGAGCCTCACCCACGATCCCGACCGAGCCGCCGCCTGCGGCGCCGAGCTGGTCCCGTTCGACGAGGTGCTCAGTACGTCGCACGTCTTGTCCCTACACCTCCGCGCCACCGACCGCACCGCCAACATCATCGGCGCGCGCGAGTTGTCGCTGCTACGCCCCGGTGCCCTGCTCGTGAACACGGCCCGCGCCGCCTTGATAGACGAGCAGGCGCTCCTCGACGCCCTCGACCACGGTCCGCTGGCCGTCGCCGGCCTCGACGTGTACTGGCAAGAGCCGCTCCCGCCCAACCACCCCCTGCTCACCCGCGACAACGCGATCCTGGCCCCGCACATCGCCTGGGTCACTGACGTCGGCTCGGCCAATCAGGTCCGCCTACCCGTAGACAACGTCCTAGCCTATATCGCCGGCCACCCCCAGCACGTCGTCAACCCCGACGCCCTCCACCACCCCCGCCAGCAGCGATAACGCGCCCCTCGCCACTACTCCCCCTCTCCAAATGTTGGAGAGGGGGCCGGGGGGTGAGGCCCGCCGATGACCAGGAACCACCAATGCCGCAGCAACCCGCCCGCGCCATGATCGCCAGCCCCCGCAATCCGCGGATCATGCGGGTCCGCAAGCTCGCCACGCGCAAGGAGCGCAGCCGCAGCGGCCTCTTCTTCACCGAGGGCATTCGGCTCGTGGCCGAGGCCGTTCGCAGCGGCAGCGGGATCGCCGCGCTGATCGTCGCCCCGGAGCTACTGACCAGCGACTTTGCCCATGACCTGCTCGCTCGCCAGGTGGAGCGCGACATCCCCCGGCTGGAAGTCACGGCCGCGGTGATGCAGCGCCTCTCGGCGCGCCAGCACCCCCAGGGACTCGCGGCCGTCGTGCGCCAGCGCTGGCATCCCCTCGCCACCGTGCGGCCGGGTGATGGGTTGTGCTGGGTCGCCCTCGACGCGCCCCAGGACCCCGGCAACGTCGGTACCATCCTCCGCACGCTCGACGCGGTTGGCGGCGCCGGGCTGATCCTCCTGGGCGATGCAACCGACCCGTACCACCCGGCGGCCGTGCGCGCCAGCATGGGCGCTATCTGCACCCAGCGCTTGGTCCGCACGACCTTCGCCGAGCTATGCGCCTGGAAGCAAGCACACGGCTACCGCCTCGTCGGCACCGCGGTCAACGCCACGGGAACCTACGACGCCGTTTCCTACGCCGCCCCACTCGTCCTGCTCATGGGCAGCGAGCGCGAAGGGCTACCGGCCGAGCACGCGGCCGCCTGCGATGACCTAGTGCGCCTCCCCATGGTCGGCCGCGTTGACTCGCTCAACCTCGCCGTAGCCACCGGCGTCGTGCTCTACGAGCTATTCCGGCAGCACACTACTCCCGCTCAATCGTGCTGGTCAGCTTGAAGCTCTGCAAGCGGTCCCGGTATAGTTCGGCCAGCTCCAAGGGGCAGACGACGACGGTGGCCACGCCCTCCTTGTGCGCCTCCAGCATGATGGCCTCCGCCTCTTCTCTACTCAACGTCGGCACCGACTTCTGCAGCGCCCGCACCACGTAGCCCATCTCGTTGACATCGTCATTGTGGAGCAGCACGCGGTAGCGCGGAATGAGGCGCGACCGGCGCTCGATGTCCGGCGCCAGCTCCGGCGGCGCTATCGCCAGCGTAACCATCTCGCTCTCTCCTCATAAGACCCTTGCAAAATCGTCATTCCTACGAAAGGAGGCCTTTGCGTAACCCGTCATTCCCGCGCAAGCGGGCATCCAACCCCCTCTCCCCCTGGGAGAGGGCCAGGTGGCCGGCCAGGGTGAGGGCAGACTCCCCCTCTCTACATGGTGGAGAGGGGGCCGGGGGTGAGGCCTGTCAGGGGATTAGGCCCACCCCACCACCTGTGAGTAGAACGCTGGGCGGCGCTGCCCCGTTGCTGGCGCGGCCGAGCCACGCTAACGGGCCAGGAGCACGGCGGCGTGCGCCGCCGCCTATGACTCTGCGACCGGCTCTTCCAAGCGGTACCCCACACCGGGGACGGTGCGGAGGTACACCGGCTCCCCCGGGTCCGGCTCCAGCTTCTGTCGCAGCCGGTGGACGTGAACCTTCACCAAGTCCTCGTTGCCGCTGCCTTCATAGCCCCAGACCTGCTCCACGATGGCCGAGCTGGCCAGCACGTGACCGCGGTTAATCATCAGGTAGTGCAGGATGCGATACTCCAAGGGCGTCAGGCGTAGCTGCGTCTCGCCGCGCGTGATACTCCGCAAGTGGGTATCGAGCACCAAGTCACCGCAGCGTAGCTCCCGGTCGGACCCGGCGAGCACCTGCCGGTACGTGCTGGCCCGCCGGAGTACCGCCCGGATGCGGGCCACGAGTTGACGCGGGCTGAAAGGCTTGGTGATATAGTCGTCGGCGCCGAGGTCCAGCGCCTCCACAATGCTCGGCTCGTCCTGGCGGGCCGTCAGCATCACCACCGGCACCGTCGACTCCGTCCGCATCCGGCGCAGCAGCTCCACCCCGTCCATGCTGGGCATCGTGATGTCCAGCACCACCAGCTCCGGTGCCTCGCTCTGGAAACGCTCCCAGGCTTGCTGGCCGTCGAAAGCCGCCGTGACCTCGATGCCGTCGCGGCGCAAGATGTAGGTGATGACATCCACCAGGTCGCGGTCATCGTCAACGACGAGCACACTCATCGCTCGACTCCCGCGCGTTCGCGCCACGGCGGCGCTGCGGCCGGCTGCTCCGCCCGGTCTGCATCACCGGTTTCCATCTGATCGTGTTGATCGTGCAGACCGGGCACCGCCATGCTGGCGACGGGGATGGTGAGCCACACGGTCGTCCCTACCCCCTCATCGCTCGTCAAGCCGATCCGACCACCATGCGCCTCGACGATAGCCTTGGCAATAGACAGCCCTAACCCCGTGCCCGGCGATCCCTGGGGCATCGTGGCCGAGCGGAAGTAACGCTCGAACACCGTCGCCTGATCGGGCAGCGGAATTCCGGCCCCGTGGTCCGTAACGGCAATACGCACGTGTCCGGGCGTCGTCGCCTCGCCCTGCCAGGTAGCCTCGACCACAATATCGTCGCCGGCCGGCGCATACTTGATGGCATTGGTCAGCAGGTTGGTCAGCACTTGGACGAGGCGATTCCGGTCCGCCAACAACGGCGGTAACGTGTCCGGAAGATCGCGCACGACACGCTGCCCCCGCTCTTCGAGCAGCGGACGCACCGTCGCTATCGCCTGCCTGCACACCACGTCGAGACG
>JAJDZR010000003.1 GCA_022824545.1 Chloroflexota bacterium | reverse complement strand
GATCGAGGCCTCGACGATGCAAGACGCAAGCACCGCGCTCATACCCACCAAGCCACCGCCCCACAACACCTGGCGTCTGGTGAGTCCCGTGTTCTGTTTACTGCTGCTCATAGGTGCCTCCTATCATACATGCCTGCAATGCGGATGGCGAGGTGCGGCGAGCGATCAAGCGGCTGTTGTCTCCATCAGCATACGGCCAGCCGCCGGTAATGTCGAGCGTGAGGCCAGACCAACCCGTTACGCCGACGCCTACCGGCTACCGCTGACTGTGCGAACACCGGCGCCTGGCGTCCGAGTGCGGTACTAGGAGACTTCCGGGCTGGTCACACCCAGTCGCTGGGCCAGCACTCCTAACACCTCCCAAGTCCGCGCCGGCATCGGAATACCTGTGCGGCGGCGCTCCTCGCGCGAGCGCCGCTCCGGTTCCCCAGGCAAGAGCACTTCATCAAATCCGGCCGCCGGCGGCACCGCCTTCACGCTCTCCAGCATTCCCGCCAGTGTTGCCGTCGCCGCATCGTGGGGCGCAAACGCGGCCGGGTCCAGCACCATGATGAACACCCCGTTGCCATGGCCGGTTGTCACCGGCTCGTCGGCCGTGAGGCCGGCGCCGAGCAAGGCCGCGATGAGCGCCAGGGCCGACCCTTTGTGACCACCCATCGGCAGCAACATGCCGCCGTCATAGAAGTCGTGGACGTTGGTCGAAGGGTTGCCCTGCGCGTCCACGATGTAGCCCGGTGGCAGCGGCTCACCCTTTGCGCGTGCCACTTGCAGCTTACCCTCCGCAACCACAGTGGTCGCAAAGTCGGCGATGACCGGCGGCTGCGAGTCTACCGGAATGCCTAATGCCCAGGGATTGGTACCAAACTGCCGCCGCGCTCCCCCAAACGGCGCCATCCCCCCCACGCCAGGCCCGGCGTAGCCCACCGTCAGCAGCGAGATATAGCCCCGCTCGGCGGCGACTTCGGGATAGTGTCCCAGCCGGCCGGTATGCGTGCAGCGGCGCAGGGCCACAGCGCCGATGCCGTAACGCGCCGCATGGTTCAGCGCCACTTCGAGGCCGAACGAGGCTGTGTACTGGCCGAGCGTATTTTCGCCGTCCACCACGCTGACGGCGCCCGCCGTATGCACCACCGTCGGCTGACCGGCAGCATTGTAGGTGCCGTCCTCGATACTCTCGACGTAGTAGGGGATGCGAATAACTCCGTGCGAGTCATGGCCCGACAGGCTCGCCAGAACCATGTGCTCGGCGGCGTGCTGCGCCGTGACTTCCGGCGTGCCGGCGGCTACCAGAATATCCGTCGCGTAGGCTTCCAGCGTCGGTGCCGCGATGAAGTACGTCTCGGCCATCGTTAGTGCTTACCTTAGTGCGCGGACTTTGCGCGTAGCCGCCGGGCTATGCTGAGATCGGTCGTATCGAGATGGGCGAGCACCTGCTCCATCAGCCAATCCGGCAAGGCCAGCGCATTCCGACGACAGTATGTGCTATGAAGGATACCAGCACGCTGAAAAAGTGTCTTCTGGAGCCACAGCATCGCCGACCCGGCGCCACTCACGATGACGGCCCGCAGCACCGGCGCAATCGTGCGCTGATAATAGTCCAGACCACCGGCGGAGTCACCGGCGGCATACCGGTCACAGACGGTGCGGAAGCCGTCAATCAGCGCCGGATGCGGCATCGTGCCGACGGAGCCACGGCCCAGCTCCTCGGGAAGTAAGTTGCCGTTGCCGCCGCCGAGCACGGTGATCTCTCGTGCCGCGCCGTCACCCAGCATTCCGCGCTGCCGCAGCCCCTCGACCACCACACCGATCTTCTCCGGAGTACCCGCCGACTCCAGCTTCAGACAGGTAATGGTGGCCGCAGCGTCTACCGCCTGCAACAGGACCTCCGCGGGAGCGTTGCCGCTCGCGTCCTGCACCATCAGCGGCAGTCCTACCCGGTCGGACAGGTCACGAAATAGGCCCACCAGCTGCTCGCCACCGTAGGGCGCCGGATTGACCATCGCGCAGGTAGCGCCGCACTCTTGCGCGAGCCGGGTCAGCGCGATGGTGCCCTCCCGACTGGCATGGGCGGTGGCCGCGATCAGCGGGAGCCGGCCATCCAGATGCCGGGCCGCCAGGCTCCACGCCTGCGCCCGCTCCGCATCGGTCAGCATGGCGCTCTCGCTGCCCATCCCGAAGGCAATCGCCTGCGAGCCGGCCTCGATACAGAAGTCCAACTCCCGTCGCAGGCTGGCCTCGTCAATCGCCCCGTCGTCGTCAAATGGCATCGCCAGGACCGGCACCGCCCCTACGATGCGCTCTGCACGGCCGTTACTCACGGGCATTCCTTTCGACGGCGTTCATCAACCGACGCACTCGCCGGCCGAAACCGGCGGTTGCGAGCAGTATACTCTCCTCCCAGCGGGTGTTTCTAGCCCCTCGTCCGGCGTCCACGCCCTCTCCCACGGGGAGAGGGCCGGGGTGAGGGCCAAGGGGAACAATCACGCACAAGGACAGCGCCAGAGTGCAGTTCGCGTTAATGGACCACGTTGAAGGCAACGCCGATACCCCTTCCGCCGAGGTCTTTGCGGAGGTGTTATCGCTCGTCGAGGCGGCCGAGGACCTCGGTCTCGCCGCGGTCTGGTTTGCCGAGCACCATTTCGGGGTGCATCGTGGTCACCTGCCCGCCACGCCGCTCCTCGCGCTGGCTGCGGGGCAGCGCACCCGGCGCATCGCTGTCGGTAGCGCGATCATCTGCCTCAACTTGCACCATCCCCTCGCGGTCGCCGAGCAAGTCGCCACCGTGGACGTGCTCACCGGCGGGCGGGCGTCTTTCGGCTTTGGCAGCGGCTGTACGCCGCCCGAGGCGGCCGCGTTCGGCCTCACCCTCACCGACGAGGTGCGCCGCGAGCGGTTTGCGGAGGCGCTGGACGTGGTGCTGGGCTTGTGGCGTGGCACCCCGTTCGCCTTCGACGGACGCTATTTCCAGTTACCCACGGTCACACTGCGGCCGGCGCCGTCCAGCGACCTGCGGACGCGGACGTGGGCCGCCGCCAACAGCGTCGAGTCGGCGGTGCTGGCCGGGGAGCGTGGCGTCGGCCTCATGACCTCGCGCGAGCGCCCACCCAACCACCTGCAAGAAATCGTCGCGGCGTATCGTAGCGCCTGGGAGCGGGCGGGATGGACGGAGACGCCGCCGGTATCGGGCGGCTTCGGCCTGTACGTCGGCGCCGATGATCGTTCCGCCGAGATCGAGGTCGCCGCGACCATCCCGCCGCTCTGGGAGAAAGTCGCTGTACGGCCGGAGTGGCGGGCGGCGCCGGCGCCGGCCAGCACCGCCGAGGCCGCGCGGCGCGTCGGCTTCCTCTATGGCAGCCCGGAGACGGTCGCACAGGCCATCGCCGTCCGGCAGCGTGTCCTCTCCCTCACCCATGCCCACGTGCAGGTCCGTTGGCCCGGCATCGGGCCGTCGCAGACCCGCGCCTGTTTGCGTCGCCTCGGTCGTGAGGTCATCCCACACGTGCAGGCTGCCACCACCGGCGACTGAGCACCACCCGGCCCCATCTCAGGACTGCTCGTGCCGGCGCGCCACCGCCTCGTCAAACTCGATGCCCAGCCCCGGCCGCGCCCGCAGCCGCTCCAGCGACACCGCGCCGTTTTCGACTAGGCCCGTACCGCGTAGCAGGTCCACCTCCCAGTCGGGAGCGTGCGAGGGAGTCTCCAAGATGAGGAAGTTGGGCAGCGTCGCCGACAGATGGGCGCTGGCCGCGGTGGCTACCGGCCCGGAGTTGTTGTGGGGAGCGAGCGCAAGCTGGTAGGTTTCCGCCCAGGCCGCAATCTTCTTGGCCTCCAAAATCCCGCCGGTCCACTTTACGTCGGGCTGGAGCACGCCGACAGCCTGGCGCTCGATCAGCTCGCGGTAGGCTCGCCGCCCGTGCGTGCGCTCTCCCGACGCCACCCGCTGGGGAATAGCGTGACGCAGGCGCGCCAACTCCGCCGGATCGTCCCAGGACAGCGGCGCTTCCAGCCAGAAGCAGTCATACGGTTCCAGCGCCGCAGCGACACGCAGCGCCGCCGGATAGTCCAGGGAGTAGCCGCACTCCACCATCACGTCCACGTCCCGCCCCACGGCGGCCCGCACGGCCCCGACCCGCTCGATCCCCTCGCGCAGTCGCTCGCGCCCGGCCGGGCCGGCGCACTGCTCAGGAGTCAGAGCACCGAACGGGCCCACCTTGACCCCGGTATAGCCGGCTGCCGTACAGCGCGCCGCCTCGCGGGCCAGGCCCGCTGGACTGCGGTCGGTCACTCCGGCGCCCATCGTCGCGTAGCAGCGCAGCCGGTCGCGGCAGGAGCCACCGAGCAACTGGTAGACCGGCACCTCCAGCAGCTTCCCGGCGAGGTCCCACAGCGCCTGCTCGATGGCGCTCACCGCCACGAACACGGCCCGCCCGGTGCGGTCGTTGGTGAGCAGCCGTCCCCGGGCCTCAATCACATCGAGCGGGTTCCGGCCGACGTAGTGCGGAGCAAGCTGATGCACGTTGGCAACCACCGCAGCGTCCTGATCGCTCTGGCTCCCCTCACCAACCCCGGTCAGGCCCGCGTCGGTATCCACCAGCACAAACAGAAACGTGCGGTCATGCCCGGTCGCACACACGATGGGACGAATAGCAGTGATCTTGGCCGCCGGTCTCATACGCCGAATATACCTGCCGCCGCATTGGAAATTACGACACGACCGCCCAGCGAGGCCGCCACCGCACCGCTCACGCCCACCGGAACAACACCCCCAGCGCCTGCTCCGGGTGCGCGTACAGGAAGTCGAACGCCTGCTTGGCCTCCTGCCCAGCGAACCGATGGGTAATCAACGGCCGCACCCGGACCTCTCCCGCCGCCAGCGCCAGCATCGCCTCGCGCCCCATGGCCGCGCGGTCCGTATCAGGTGGGTAGCCACCTCGCAGGCGCTTACCCATGATCTTCGCTGCATCCAGCGGCAGCGGCTCCCCATGGTAGGCCCCGATCAACTGGAGTAGACCGCCCGGTGCCAGCATATCTTGCGCTTGGGCAAAGGACTGCACCCCCGCCCGTCCACCCACGCAGTCAATCACGATAGTTGCGCCCGCACCGCCGGTCAGGCGCCGTACCGCCGCGACCGGGTCCTGCTCCCCGGCGTACACGACTGCCGGTGCGCCAACCTCCGCTGCGAGCCGGCACCGCAGATCGAGCGCATCCACGGCGATGAGCTGCGCTGGCCGATAGCGCCGCGCAAACTGCATCACCAGATTGCCGACAATCCCCTGGCCGAGCACGACGACCCGATCCGCAGCGGTAATCCCCGCCGCCCGTGTCCAGCCGGCGCTGCTGGTGCTGAGGGGATGAAACGTGCCCTCCTCGAAGGAGAGCCGCGCGTCGAGCGGCTGCACATTGTCCACCAGCGAGTATTCGGCGTGGGGGGCGCTGGCCACCACCCGGTCGCCCGGCGCGACGTCGGTGACACCCGCACCGACGCGCTCCACGATCCCGGTCGTGGAGTACCCCATCATGCTGGGAGGGACGGCCTCCTCAAGCTCGTAGCGCCGCCATAGCTCGGAGCCACGGCTAATCAGGCTGACCTGCGTCCGCGTGAGCACCTGTCCCGGGCCGACCTCGGGAATCGGCACCCGCTCCAAGACAACGTTCCCCACGCCCGCGTGCTTGCCCACCCGCCACATCATCTCAACCACTGCCTCACCATCCCCCATTCCTCCCGCCTCGTTATTGCGGCGCAAGCCGCAATCCAGCCCCACTTGTCTCACCCGTCATTCCCGCGCAAGCGGGAATCCAAGCCCTCTCCCGGCTTCCCTTATGGGTGCGAAAATATACACACACCGGCCGTTGAGATATGTTACGTTAGAATCGAGATGGTGACTAGGAACGCCGCAAAGGTAGCTCTGATAGTCGTCGTTGTCACGGCTTACGCTCAACCGGGCCTTGTATCAGCGCAGATTCCTGTGCTCGATGTGGATACCACTTCAGCGACTGGGGGATTCCTGGACTGGGCCAGGACTGCCCAGTCGCTGGCCACGGTTGCTGCAATTGTGGTCGGTGGGATTCTTGCCTGGCGCAATTTGCACCTTTTCAGGTCGCGGGAGCCTCATGTCACTATCTCTCACCAGATTTCGCACAGATACATCGGCGCGAAGTACGTGCATATCGTGGTGACTGCGACGTTGCACAACAGTTCAAGGGTCAACGTGGAATTCCGTGACGGCGCCTTTACCTTGCAGCAAATAGCACCGGTGTCGGATGAAGAGATCGAGGACCTGTACGCGCAGGTATTTGTGGAGAGAGAGCAAGAATACCTTCAGTGGGCTACTTTGGACGATACGCAACGTACTTGGGGCGAGGATGAACTTGTCGTGGAGCCGGGAGAATCCGAAACTGAGACATACGAATTCATCGTGTCAAGGGATGTGGAGTCGGTTGTCATAACCACACATTTTTATAATTCGAGGGTCTTGGGAAAGATACCCGCCGGTAGCGAGCCGCAAGACGCGCCAAGGCGCAGAGGACGGCTACGGCGATGGCGAGAGGTCAGAGGCCCGCTTGGATGGGGCAGGACCACAATCTATGATATTATGCCGAGCAGTGACCGTGCGGCAACTGTGGGTTCCACAGTGGACGAGAGGAGCGCATCCGATGCCGAGTAAGAGAAGACCGGTCATCATTAGCGAGCCGCGCAGCCCCAAGCATATCCCTCCCAAGTCTGACCTGTGGGACCCGCGCAAGCCCCCCGGCGGCAAGCTCCCACCGCGCAAGAAGTCCCCCCCTGAGCCAGCTACGCTGAAGGACTAGCCGCAGCACTAACTTCTCAGCCCTCGTCCCGCTTGGCTGGCTTAGGCTTTGAGGGCAGTCGCCCTCGCAACTGCCCTCCCGGTGGCTTACGCGAGCTCCAGGCTTTCGGCGGTACGTCCCTCGGAGAAGCCCCCTTCATACCGGACAAATCGTCCAGAGACATTGTCTTGAATACATCTTCCTCACGCTTCTTCTTGGCCGGCATACGACCTCCTTTGCAACACGGATGCTTCAAACGCTGTCAACGGGAATGGCGGGGACTCGGTCGCGGGCGGCCATCGAGCGATTGGCTTCTCCTTTGTCGCCTCCCATCCTGATCCCGACAACATCCACCCCCTCTCCAAATGTTGGAGAGGGGCCCAGGGGGTGAGGCCCGCACCCCCTCACCCCAACAACTGCCCCACCACCGCCTCCACCCGCGCCCCCTCCGCCGACTCCCGCAGCCACCGCCGCAGTTCCCGCCGCGCAATCCTGAAGGTCACGTCGCTGCCACGATCAGCCCGCAGCCGCGCCAACTCCCGCGCCGCCCCCGCGGCTGCCGCCTCCCCCGCCGCCGCGATCTCCCCGTGCAGCCCCTCCGTCCCGTCGTACTCCGGAATGGGCAGCTTCCACAACTGCTTGTGCAAGTCGCGCGCACCGAACTGGCCTTTGGACATAAACTGCGTGACGGCTTTATACAGCGTGTCGCTGTTGATAACGGTGAGCAGGTAATGGGCTTCCTGGATGTCCTTGCAGGTGATCCAATACAACCTGGTGTCAACTATGCCCTTATCATCATGGAGCAGTGCCGCCGTCGGTTGACCGCCCTGCGTGTACACGACCCGGACCGGTCTGCCGTCGGTGTCCTGTCTCCATTCCAGTTGTGACGATAGCTCACGGTGATAGTCCAGCCGGCCCAAGAGGTTCAGCTTGTTGGCGCGTGCCTTGTGCTGCTCCCACAGGCCGCTGATGGTTTCCCAGCGATCCCGCATCCGCCGCTCCAGCCCGCCAAGACGGATACCACCGACCCCGCCCTCATCCTCCGGCAGGTTGGCGTCGTGCCGGCGCAGCGGCAGCACCGCTTGGAGCGGATCGAGGGTGGTATAAGGAGCCAACGTCTCGCCTAGATATACGTTATAGACGTGCCGTTTCTCGATAGTTTGCCCGGTGATGGCGGTCAGGTCCAAGTCCCGCCACGGCCGCTTGTCCTGCCCTCCCCGGCGTGGATTCACGGTGACAGTCTGACTTGCCTGGATGATGGCCGGGTTCTCGGTTTCGTGGACGAAGAATAGGCAGCGTGGCACGATAGTCGCGCCTTGCCGCGAGTAGCCGGCGTATGGTGACTCGCCACTCTCCGAGGTATCGGTAATCGCCACGCTGACCCGGCGCACGTCGGCCGCCCCTGCCTCGCCTAGCCAGCGTTGCACATGGCCGGCGAGGGGTACTATCTTGCCTTCACCGCCCGTCCGCCGGGCGAAAACCACCGATGCCGGTACCGGGAAGAAGGTGTTCGGTTCCAGCCCTTCCAGGTCCCAGGCCTCCTTGTAACCGAAGTCCACTGTTAGGGTGCTCTCACTACCTGTCGTGTGCCACGCCCCGCTGCGCCACTTGGCGTACTGTCCCGTCTGCAAGGCGCTATGCGGGAGCACCATCCCGATTACGCCGTCGTCCTTCAGGTACAGGTCGGCGCTGCGCGTGAAGAACAGCCCGGCGACATCTTGCCTGTTGGTATACCGACCGCCGGCCCAGATGCCGTAGTAGTTCTTGCTCCGCTGTTCCAGCGCGGTCCGCAGCGTGTTGGCGGTGTTGCGATAACTGAGCCAGGGCGGATTGCCGATCACCACGTCCACCTTGCGGTGCTCCAATGCCACCGGCCGCACCAGGTTCCGGCTGTAGTACGCCCAGATGTGGTCGCTCCCCTCCGCGTGCAGCCGCTGCATCTCCGCGATGGTTGCTTCCAGCGTGTACCGTTCCTCCGTGTCGCTGATTTCGTGGTCGTTCAAGGCCAACGTCGGGTCGCTCCCACCCTCGATAGCCCCGGCGATGTCGCTCATCAGCGCGTCGAACACGTTGGCATCCTCGACCAGCCGCCGCGGAAAGCGCAGCACCGTCCCCCGCTCGTCGTCCACGTAGACCGGCACGTCCCGCTGCGCGAACAGGTCGCCGTAGTACCGCAGCTGTAAAGCGTCCCCGAGATACACCGGCACGGCGATTGGCGACCGATACCCGGCATCGGAAGCGGCCTGAATCGCCGGCCGCGCCGCCAGCACCCACGCCGCCCGCGCCAGATGCACCGCGACCGGATGCACGTCCACCCCGGTCACCGCGTCCAGCAGCGTCTCCAACGTCGCGCCCGGTTCGCACCCCTCCCGCTCGGCAGCGTCGAGAAAATGCGCCACCGCCTCGACGACGAACGTGCCGGAGCCGCACGCCGGGTCCAACACCCGCTGCTCCAACGGCTGCTCGACTAGCTCTTGCACCATCACGCGAGCCAGCCAGTCCGGCGTGTAGTATTCGCCGAGCTGCCGGCGCTCGTCGGGCGGGATGACGGTTTCGTAGAGCATGGCCCCGATGTCGGCCGGCGCCGTGGCCCAGGCAAAGCGGGCAATCCGCCGCGCCAGCGTCCGCACCAGCGGCAGCCCGCCCTCGACCTCGGCCGGCCAGGCAAAGAAGTCCGACTCGACGATCCCGTGTAGGCCCGTCGCGTTCCGTAGCTGCTCGCCCTTCAGCAACCCTTCCGCGTCGTGCTCGGCCAACCCCGCAATTTTGATGCGGAAGGTCGCCTGGACGGCCAGCCCGATCACGGCGGTCAGATAGGTATGACGCACGAACAGGTCATCCAGCCCCCGCCGTGTACCCGCGACTTCACCGAGCGCCGCTCGCAGCAGGTTATCCCACAGTCGCCGCTTGACCTGGACCGTCTCGCTCTGCTTGTGCCGCTCGTACAGCGCCCGCAGGCGGTCAATATCCTTGCGATAGTGCGGACTATCCGGGCTGAAGTGCTCCTCGACACTCTCGCGGTCGAGCAGAGGCACGTCCTCCCTGGAGAAGAGCGCCTCATCGCGTAGCCATTCGTGGAGCGCCGGCCAATGGTCCTTGTTTTCCAGGGTAAAGCCATCCGGCCGCGCCGTCGGGACGGGGTCCGTGGGTGCCCCAGGCCAGCGCAGCAGCCAATACTTGCCGTCGGTGAGGATGCCCATGCGCGAGCGATGGCCGGCCTGCTCGGATTGAGCAAGGTAGCTGTCGAGCTGCGCGACGTGCGCCGGGTTGGGGTTGAAGCCGCCGGCGGTGCCGAGGCGGCGCTTGACCTCGATGAAGGTATCGAGCGCCGTCAGGTCCACGGCGCTCCGCGACCCTTGCGCGGGCGCCTGTTCCTCGCCGATCTCGTCATCCTGCGCCAGTTCGGTAAGCGTGAGGAAGTTTCGCACGGCGCTGGTGATGTTGGCTTCCGGCTCGGCCCGGTCGTACCGACGCAAGATTTCGGCCGCCGCCGCGGCGTAGCGCGGATCGTTCACATCAAGATGTTTGTCCACAGCGCCTACCCCTTCCCCGGCCCGCAGACTGCCGTGCGGCGCGGATCAGGCCATCGTGGCGAGCATCGCGTCGGTGACCTGGTAGCGCAGCGGCTGGCCGGTGAAGAAGCGTGCCAGCTCGTCGGCCATCGCCTCGCCCAGGCGGGCGCGCGATTCGACCGTTGCGCCGGCCACATGGGGGCTGAGGATGACGTTCGGCAGCCCGCGCAGGGGGCTATCGTCTGCCAGCGGCTCCTGGGGAAATACGTCGAGCGCGGCCACCAAGCGGCCCGTTTGTAGCTCGCGGGTGAGCGCCGCGTAGTCAATGGCGGCTGCGCGAGCCGTATTGACGAACAGCGCACCGTCCGGCATCAGCGCCAATTGTTTGGCCCCCACCATGCCGTTCGTTTCCGGTGTCGTCGGCGCGTGGTTGGAGACAATGTCCGAGTTGGCCATCAGCTCGTCGAGCGACGCCGCGCGCCGCACGCCGAGCGCGGCGGCCCGTTCCTCCGCGAGATACGGGTCATACACCGTGGTCTCCGTGTCGAATGGCTGCAAGAGGCGAATAAACGCACGGCCGGTCATGCTCGCGGCGATGATCCCGACCCGCTTCCGGTACAGTTCCCGTCCCCATCGGCCCTTAATTCCGGACCATGCCCGCCCGCTCTGCATCGCGCGATCAAACGTATGCGCGGTCCGCAGCGCCATCAGCGTTGTCGTGAGCGCCCATTCCCCCACCGATTGCGCGATCACGTCCGCGCCGTGCGTCACGACGATCCCCCGCGCAAAGACCGGGGGTGGCGTCATTCGCCGGATGGAGCCGGCGGCGTGGCCGATGATCCGCAACTGCGGCGCGGCCGCCAGCATTGCCTCGTCAAACGGCGGCGTGCCCCAGCTGGTCATGACGGCGGTAGCACGGGGCAAGCGCTCCGCCAGCTCCTCCGCCGTGGGCATGCGCCCCAAGGGGTTGCGCTCGACCGTGCCCAGCGACTCCAGCACGGCCCACGCCCGCGGCGTGAGGATCTCCTCCGCTAGGGCCCCCGACGGCAGGACAAGAATATGCGGCTGGCCTAGCTGCGACATGCTAACGCTACCTCCTCTGCACGGGCCGGCGCCGGCCCCCCGCTGCGGCAGGGGGACGACACATTCCCCCCGTCGCAACGGGGGGCCAAGGTGAGGGGCACGAGCCACTATTACCGCTACCGCGGCGGCGGGTTGGCTGCCAATGCCTCGCGGTAGGCCACCGTGATCCGCTCTACCTCCTGCGGATCAACCGGAATCCGGCCCCCCATCAGATTCGCCACCCCCCACGCCAGCGCGTCATCGGGATGATCCGCATAGCGCGGCGCCATGTGGATATGGATATGCGGGCTTCTCTCACCAAACCCGGCAGTGTAGATGCGAAGTGCCCCGGTAACCTCCAGTTGCACGCGCTGGAAGTGCCGCAGCGCCGGCCCGAAGTTGGCCGCCTCCTCATCGTTGAAGTCGGCCGGGCCAGGAACGTGCCGCTGCGTATGGAGCATCATCCAGCCCGGCAGCCCATACGGTTCCGGCATGTGACGGATCAGCCAGAGATCATTCTCGAAGATCACACCGCCCTCGATGGGTAGCTCACGGGCGTTGATCTTGCAAACGTCGCACGTGGGGTCGTAGTCCGTACTGCTCATCACTTCTCCTCCGTCTCCGTTTTCGAGACCGACGACACCTTATCCTACTGTTTTTCCCGCCGCTCGTCCCCTCGCGGTCCTCATCCGGCCGGCAGTCGGAACGGCCTCCGGGCTACAGTCCGGCTACCGGCCGCCGTCGGCTAAGGGCCTTCTGCCGACGGATCGGATTCGCTCACGACCGTATGCACGTAGTAGACCTTCTTGTCCTGCGATTCATACCACGTTCGTATGGCCAACTCCGCCACGAGTCCGAGCGCCAGCAACTGGATGCCGACCAGAAACAGGAGCGACGCCAGCAACAGCAGCGGACTTTCGATCAAGTATTTCCCGTGGAATAGCTTGTCGTAGATGAGCCAGAGCACGAGGCCAAAGCTCAGAAACAAGCTCACCGTGCCCAGACATCCGAACGCATGGATGGGCTTGGTACCAAAGGTACTGATGAACTTCACGGTCAGCAGATCGAGTAAGACCTTGAGTATCCGATTAATGCCGTACTTGGACCGACCGTACTTTCTCGGATGATGTTGCACAGGAATCTCGGTAATGCGCGCGCCACTCAAGTCGGCCAGCGCCGGCAGAAAGCGGTGCATCTCCCCGTATATCCTGATGCTCTTCAGCACCTCACTCCGGTAGGCCTTGAGCGTACAGCCATAGTCGCGCAAGTGAACGCCGGTAACACGGGAGATCAGGTAGTTGGCTACTATTGGAAGGGAGCACACGCAGCAGAAACGCATCCTGACGCTTCTCCCGCCAACCGCTTACAACGTCAAACCCCTCTTGTATCCCGGCGAGTAACTTGGGAATATCCGCCGGGTCGTTCTGAAGGTCCGCATCTATCAGCACGATGACTGCACCGCGCGCATGGTCAATCCCTGCTGCCAGCGCCGCCGACTGGCCGAAGTTCCTGCGGAGGCGAATGGCCGTGTAGTGTGCGTGCTCTACGGCCAGCCGGTGCAGTTGCTCCCAGCTCCCGTCCTTGGAGCCGTCGTCTACCAGGATCACCTCGTAGGACTGCTTCAACTGCTCCAGGTGCGTATGCAGCGCACCATACAGTACGCCGATGTTCTCGGCTTCCTCATAGACGGGGACAACGACCGAGACGTCCGGGCCATCCGACCGAGTGCTCATGTGCCGTCGTCCATCGGGAGCAAATTTCGGAGAGCCACAATTATGTCAATGTGGTGGGGAGCTAAGGTCGGCTGCTGCCCCTCCCGTAGAGTCCTGCCAGCGTTGCGCCCCCAAAGTGTAGACTATCCGCCCGGATAGCGCGACTACAGGGAGCCGCCATGAACAAGCTGGACCTCGCAACCCGCCGCGCCCGCTGCCTCCACGTGAGCTACGATGATCTCCTCCAGGGCTTCCGGCGCGTGGGCATCCATCCGGGCGATACCGTCTACTGCCACTCCTCGTTGAGCAAGTTCGGCTACGTGGAGGGCGGCGCCGTGACTGTGATGGAGGCCCTGTTGGCCAGCCTTGGGCCGACGGGCACCCTCGCGGCCCCGGCCGGCACCTATTCGCTGAAACGCACGCCCAATCCCGTGTTCGACGTGCGGCACGCGCCCTCGGAGCTAGGCACCATCGCAGAGGCTATCCGCCAGCGCAGCACCCACCGCAGCCACCACGTCGTGGAGTCGGTCTCGGCGCTCGGTGCCCGCGCCGCCGAGCTGACGGCGACCCATTCGATCACCAACTGCGGCCGGGAAAGCCCCTTCCCAAAGCTCATTGCCTGGGACGCCCAGATTCTCCTGCTCGGCGTTTCCCACAGCTCGAACACGACGTTCGAGGCCGTCGAGGAGGAGCTGGCCCCCGAGTACGTCGGGTTCATCGAGCTACCGAACGCCCGGATCATTGACGAGCACGGCATCGAGCGACCGGTGCCGACCTGGGCGCATAACATGGCTTGCTCCGCCGACTTCAACCGGATGAATGCCCCACTCATCAGGGCCGGGGCGCAGTCTGAGATCGTCATCGGCGAAGCGATAGTCCGCCGCGTGTCGGCCGCCGGGCTGTATCGCGTCGCGCGGCAAACGATTGAGGCCGACGCCTACGCTCTGCGCCTACGGGAAGGTGAAGACCGCCTCCCCCCGCCGCCCACCAGCATCCACGACCTGCCATAGCGATGGTTATAGCCCCCACCATCACCCTCCCCCCGCCGCAGCGGGGGACCATAGGGGGGCTGGCCTTGCTCCGGAGATCGGTGTACCATCTTGTCGCACACGGACTGGGGAGAAAGATGACAGCAACAACGACACTGGCGCTGCTCGGCGGCGATCCTGCCATCACGCTCGATCAGACCGAGGCCATGAAATGGCCGCTGGTCGAGCAGGAAGAGCTTGACGCCGTTGCCGAGGTCGCCAGCAGCGGCGAATGGTCGAATCACCCCATCCGCGACGAGTTGGAAGCGGAGTTCGCTTCATATATCGGTGTCAACTACGCCCTGGCCCACAACAATGGCACGGCGGCGCTCAATGCCTGCGCCTTTGCGCTCGGTATCGGCCCCGGTGACGAGGTCATCTGCCCGGCGACGAGCTACTGGGCCACCGCGGTGCCGGTCCTCACCGTCGGCGCCATTCCCGTTTTCGCGGACGTGGAGCCGGTGTTCCTGAACCTCGATCCGGCAGCGGCGGAAGGTCGCATCACGCCGCGCACCAAAGCCATCGTGATCTGTCACCGCGGCGGGATGCCCTGCGATATGGACGGCTTTACCGACTTGGCCCAGCGATACGACCTCAAGCTGATCGAGGATGCCTCCCACGCCCACGGGTCCAGCTTCCGCGGCCGCAAGATCGGCTCCTGGGGTGACGTGGCCGGCTTTTCCATGCAGACCAGCAAGGTCATGCCCTCCGGCGAGGGTGGCTTGTTCACCACCAACGAAAAACAGTATTACGACCGCGCGGTATTGCTGGGACATTACGAGCGGATCGGAGACCTGGATCACGAAGATAGCCGTTTCGAGCATACGGGCTTCGGTTTCAAGTACCGCATCAGCCCCATTCACGCGGCCATCGGCCGGGTGGCCCTGGCCAAGCTCGACGAGCGGAACGCCCGGCGCCACGCCGGCATCCAGTATCTCTACGACCAGGTGAGCGAGATTCCCGGCTTCTCCGTGCCGCCGATGCCCGACCACGTCGAGCGCGTCTACTATCGCTCGCCCTTCATGATCTACGACCCGGACGAGCTTGGCGGCCTGTCGGCTGATCGCTTTACCCAGGCGCTCCAGGCCGAGGGCGCCCGTTTGGGCACGGCCACGCGGCTGCGCCACCGCGGTGGCCTCCACACGCAGCCGCTGTTCGTCGAGCGCAAGCACTGGGCCTTCGCGCACACGGACAACGCCGAGTCCGCGGCTCGCGTGCGGTACGGCCCCGGCACGCTGCCCATCACGGAAGACCCGCCCGTCAATCGTGTGTCGCTTCCGCGGTTCACACAACCCACCCCGGAGCTACTGGACCAGTACGTCGCGGCCTTCCGCAAGGTGGCCGCCAATGCCAGCGCGTTACTGTAGGGCAGCCGGGACAGGCGATCATCGGAGAGCGAGGCAAGCGATGCGCGAGCGGTTGGCAATCTTGGGCGGCAGCCCGGCCATCACCCTGGACCACACCTACTACGCGCAGTGGCCGATTTACACCGAGGAAGAGGTCGAAACGGTCAGCGCGCTGATCCGCAGTTCCGGCCTCTCCAGTGCCCACTACGACCCAACCGGACCGATTGCCCAGCTAGAGCAAGCCATCGCCCAACAGTGGGGCGTGCGCTACGCGCTGGCCCACCACAGCGGAACCGCAGCCCTGAACGCCGCGCTATTCGGCGTCGGTGTCACCCCCGGCGATGAAGTCATCGTCCAGTCGGCGACGCACCCGTTTAGCTGCATCCCCATCGTCGGCTGCGGCGCCGTACCCGTGTTCGCCGACGTTGATCCCCATACGCGCCTGCTGGACCCGGCGGACGCAGAGCTACGGATCACGCCGCGGACCAAGGCCCTCCTCGTCGTACATTGGAGCGGTATGCCCGCCGATATGGATGCGCTGCTCGACGTTGCCCGGCGCCACGACCTCCGCATAGTCGAAGACAACTGCGTCTCGCAGAGCACCCTGCACCGCGGCCGGATGTGCGGCACACTCGCCGACGCCGGCGCAATCAGCCTCCAACACGGCAAGCTCACCTCCGCTGGCGAGGGCGGCGTCTTCTTTACCGACGACCCGCAGGTGTACCAGCGAGCCGCGAGCCGCGGTCACTACGAGCGGCTTCAGGACCTACCCGACGCCCAGTACCGCACGGTCTCCGGCTTTGCGTTTGGCGAGAAGTACCGGATCGCCACGATCACGGCGGCCATCGGCGCCGTGCAAATGCGCCACTGGGACGAGCACATGGCGCGACGCAAGCGGAACGCCGAGCAGCTAGGACAGGCCATCGAGGAAGTCGGCGGCTTCTCCTTCCGCCCCGTCCCCGACTACGTGGAATCGCCGTATCACCAGGGCTGGGTGCGCTTTACCCCTGAAGAGCTTGGCGGCATTGACCGCGAGACCCTGATCGCGGCGCTCCAAGCCGAGGGCGCGCAGGTCAGCAATCCGGCGACCGGCGCGACCAGCATCCCGCACACCGAGCTGGTGCGCGCACTGCACCTGCACCCGGTCTTTGCCGGCAACGCGGCCGGCGCCGCCGACTTGCTCTGGGAGGCGCTCGGCGCAACCGTCCAGGAACGGCCCCGCTACGGGCCGGGCACCTTGCCGGTGACAGAGGACCTGGAGGTGCCTCATAATACGCTCCAGCTACCGGCGTTTACCCGCCCGGCGGACGAGTTGATCGGCCAGTACGCGACGGCCTTCCGTAAGGTCGCGGCCCAAGCCGACGCTCTGGCGGCCCGCTGACGCGCCGGGTCCGCAGCACCGATTTTCATAGGTATCCCATAGACCTGGCAGCCAACGAACGGCACGTAACGGATGAGGTGACAAGCAGCATGACTGACCAGTTGGCGCTCCTCGGTGGCGACCCCGCCGTCACCATTGACCAGGACTACTACACGGAATGGCCGATCTACGGCGATGAAGAGATCGAGGCGGTTACTGCGCTGATCCGCGCCCGCCAGACCTCCGGCGGCTCGGAGCCGGGCGGCCCGATCTACGAGCTGGAGCGCGCCATCGCCGAGCGCTGGGGCGTGCCGTATGCGTTGGCGCATCCCAACGGCACGTCGGCGCTGCACGCGGCCCTGTTCGCCGTCGGCGTGGGGCCCGGCGATGAGGTGATCGTGCAGTCGGCCACCCACCCCTATAGCTGCGTGCCGATTATCGGCTGCGGCGCCGTGCCGGTGTTTGCCGACGTAGACCCCAACACCCTGACCATTGACCCCGCCGACGTAGAGCGACGGATCACGCCACGCACCAAGGCCGTCGTCGTCGTGCATTGGGACGGGATGCCCGTAGACATGGACGCAATACTCGATGTGGCCCAGCGGCACGATCTGAAGGTCGTCGAGGACAATTGCGTCTCGCAGGGCACGCTGCACCGCGGCAAGATGTGCGGCACGCTGGGCGATGCGGCGGGCATTAGCTTCCAGGTCGGCAAGCTCACCTCCGCTGGCGAGGGTGGGATGTTCCTCACCAGCAACCCGGAGTATTACCAGCGGGCCGCCATCCTCGGACACTACGAGCGGCTCGCCGATCTCCCGGACGAGCAGTACCGTGCCGTGGCCAGCTTCTGCTTCGGCGAGAAGTACCGCATCGCCACGATCAGCGCGGCCATCGGCGTCGTGCAGATGAGCCACTGGGACGAACGCTTTGCGGTGCGTCGGCGCAACGCCGAGCGGCTGGGGCAAGCGATTGCCGAGATCGGCGGCTTCTCGCCCCCCGAGGTCCCCGACTACGTGGAATCACCGTTCCATCGCGGCTGGGTGCGCTTCGATCCCGAAGAGTTGGGCGGCATTGACCGCGCCACGCTGGTCGAGGCGCTGCAAGCGGAAGGCGTCCGGGTCGGGGCGGCCGGCACGCTGCGCCCCTTGCACCAGCATCCGGTCTTTGCCGGCAACGAGGCCGGTACCGGCGATCTGCTCTGGGACGTAGTACGCAGCCATGCGCCGGAAGAGCGCCCGCAGTACGGGCCGGGCACGCTTCCCGTGACCGAAGACCCCAACGTGCCACACAACACAATCACCTTGCCGGCGCTCACCCGCCCGGCGGACGACCTGATCGAGCAGTACGCCCAGGCGTTCCGCAAGGTCGCGGCCCAAGCCGGCGTCCTGGCCCAACGCTAGGCCCGCTTGACATCCCCCGTCCCCCCGCCGCAGCGGGGGGACCATAGGGGGGCAGACAGGAGGAGACGTACAGATGGCAACGACACTAAGCGCCGGTACCGCCGCTGCGATCATCACCCCGGAGCGGCCGATGCAGCTGCAAGGCTATGATCGCGGTCCGTCAACGGGCACCCTCGATCCCCTGGAGGCCCGCGCCATCGTCTTCGACGACGGAAATACGCAGGCCGCCATCGTCACGGCCGACCTCATCGGGCTGGAATACGCCTTCGAGGGGCCGGAGTGCGCCTCGGTTCACCGTATCCGCGCCAGCGCCGCGGCGGCCAGCGGCGTCCCTGAAGACAACATCATGGTCGCCTGCTCGCATACGCACGCCAGCCCCTCGGTGCAACGGCTCAGTCACCTGCCGGGAGACGACGAATACCAACGCACGGTGGAGCAGACGCTCGGTGCGGTCGTCGGCGAGGCCAGCCGCGCCATGCAGCCGGTCACGCTCGGCGTGGGCGAGGGCATGGTAGACATCAACGTCAACCGCCGCCTCCGCACGCCGGACGGCAACACGGCGATGCGGCCCAACCGCCAAGGCATTGTGGATAAGCGCGTGCGCGTGCTGCGCGTTGATCCCGCCTCGGCGCCGGCACCGGTCGGCACCTTGGGCGGGCGGCCGTTGCCGCAAAGCGATCCGCTCGCCGTGCTCTTTTCCTACGTCTGCCACGCCACCACCTTGGGCGGCGATAACTACCGCTTCAGCGCCGATTACCCCGGGTCCGCGCGTCGCGTCGTCGAAGGCGTCTACCAAGCCAACGGCAGTGCTGGCACCCGCGCCCTGTTCCTGCCCGGCTGCTTCGGCAACATCCGGCCGCACCTCCTGCGATCCGACGAGAGCTTCCGCGGTGCCACCGACCACGAGCTACTGGTGCTCGGCCGCCTCCTCGGCTCGGAAGTCGTGCAGACGGCGGAGCGCGTCATCAGCGCGCCGGTCGGAGCGATTGCCGTCGCCCGGCGCGAGGTCTCGCTGCCCTACGGCACCCTCCCCAGCGAAGCCGAGCTGCGGGCGGCAGCGGCGGATGGGCGGCGGAGTGGCTGGGCCAACCTGATGCTGGCCCAGTTGGAAAAAGACGGCAGCCTTCCGACAACGGACACGGCCGAAGTGCAGGTCATGCGGCTCGGTCCACACTGGCTGGTAACGACACCGGGCGAGACGCAGCTGGAAATCGGGCTGTCCATCGAACGCGGCTTTGCGGACTTGGGCCTCGCACAACCGGAGCACGGCGAGCAGGTTGTGACCCTCGGCTACACGAACGGCAACGTCGGCTACCTCTGCACGGCCAGTACGATCTTCGAGCGCGGCTACGAGCCGTCCACCGCCTACAGCGGCTACCGCCGCCCGGCAGCCTTTGCACCCGAAGCCGAGGCGGTCCTGATTGATACCGCCCTCGCCCTCGGCCAGGAGATCGCCCAAGCGCAGGGCTAGTGACGAGGCGAACCTACCCCCAACCCCCTCCCTGAAGGGAAGGGGCTAACGAGTGCTGCGCCGACCATCTTCACTGGAGGACAGTTGCTCTTGGCCTCCGTATAGACTCCCCTTCCCTAGAGGGAAGGGGCCGGGGGTTAGGTAAGGACATGCCCCGCACCACGTAACGCTGATCGAACGGAGAGGAGACGACTTCCATGTCCACAGCGCACGGCTCGCTCCTGCGGCCCGTCCTCACCGACCAGGTATCCACACCGGGCGCCCAATACTCCCAGGCCCTCGCGCTGCCCCTGCCAGGCGTGGGGCAGCTCGTATTCGTTTCCGGTCAGGGACCGACCGACGCCGCGGGAAACGTCGTTGGCGTAAACGACCCGGAGGCCCAGGTACGGCAGGTGTTCGCCAATATCCAGGCGCTCCTAGCAGCAGCCGGCGGCGGACTCGAGCACATCGCCGAGATGACCCTCTATCTCCGCGACATCAATCACCGCCCACTGGTAACTAAGGTGCGTGCCGAAGTCCTGAAGCAACCATATCCCACCGCCACGATGGTCGAGATCAGCGACTTTGCCGCACCCGATTGGCTGGTCGAGATCAGCGCCCTAGCCGTAGTACCGGCCTAGCCGGCATCGCACCCAGCCTCCGCACCCGTCCCCCCGCCGCAGCGGGGGGGACCACAGGGGGGCCTCACAAGGGTAGGTTTTTGCGTAGAGGCGCGATTCATCGCGCCCAGTCCCCCGTCATTCCCGCGAAAGCGGGAAGGTGGATTCACATTTGAAGTGCAACAGTTCCTGCCAGAAGATTTCCGCCGGGGTCTGGTAGTCCAGACACTTGCGGGGGGTATTATTGTACAACTGCACCAGCTCCGTAAACCGCG
>JAJDZR010000251.1 GCA_022824545.1 Chloroflexota bacterium | reverse complement strand
CGCGGTTTACGGAGCTGGTGCAGTTGTACAATAATACCCCCCGCAAGTGTCTGGACTACCAGACCCCGGCGGAAATCTTCTGGCAGGAACTGTTGCACTTCAAATGTGAATCCACCTTCCCGCTTTCGCGGGAATGACGGGTTTTGCAAAGGTTTCATGGTGGGCCGACGGCGCGGCCGCGCTCTTCGCACCCAATGGCCGCCTGTGTCCGGCTCTTATCGTACCGCGTGCCGTCGCAGGATTCCGGTGACGGTGCCGGTAAGTGGTAGACTGCCCAGCGGGCTACCGACGGAGGGATAGATCGTATGGCAGGACTGACGGCAGCGCAGAAGCAGCAGTTTGAGGCAGACGGTGTTCTGACGGTGGAGGGGGTGCTAACGCAGGAGGAGGTCGAGACGCTGCGCCGGGCGTGCGGCGAGGTGGAGGAGATGGCGCAGGGCCTCACGGCCCGTACTCCGGCTATCCATC
Source organism: Chloroflexota bacterium (assembly GCA_022824545.1). Lineage (GTDB taxonomy): Bacteria > Chloroflexota > UBA11872 > UBA12225 > JAJDUF01 > JAJDUF01. The sequence goes on along the minus strand of JAJDZR010000251.1, from coordinate 6,887 downwards.
CGCGCATTCTCCCGTCCGGCCGCCGCGTGGTGGACATTGTGAAGGGAGCGGTGTTTCAGCATCCGCAGTTCCTCGCGGCCTGCACGCATCCCGGCGTGCTCGACATCGTCGAATCGCTGGTCGGCCCGGATATTCAGCACCATCACAGCAAGCTGAACTGGAAGCCGCCGCTGCCCCCGGAGCAGGCTGCCCAGGGGTGGAAGATCGGCTGGCACCAGGATTACGCCTTCTTTCCGCACACGAACTACGACCTACCGGCGTGTGCCATCTACCTCGATGACACCAACTTGGAGAACGGCTGCATGAACGTCATTCCCGGCAGCCATCGGGAGGGGCCGCGCAATCATATGAAGGACGGCGCGTTCAGCGGCGTGTGCCAGGAGCCGGACGCCTACGCGGACGAATCGCGGTGGCGGACGGTGGAGGTGCCGGCGGGGGGTATCTCGCTGCACCATTGCCTGATGCTGCACAGCTCCGGTCCCAACCGTTCGCAGCGGGCGAGGCGCACGTTCGTCATTCAGTACCGGGCGGCCGACAACGTGCAGATTGCTGGCCGCACCAGTCATCTGGGCTGGGGATTTCAGGTCCGCGGTCAGAACCATGCGATGATCCGCTTCGAGAACGGGGTTACTTGCCCGCTCCCGGAGGGGCTGACGTCGCACTAGGAGCGACCCGATGAACACGGCGGAGAAGCGCGCGCACTTTCGCAGCTTCGGTTTTGTTGTGCAGCGGCAGGTGTTCACGCCTGATGAGATGCAGGGGATCACGCGCGAGTTCGACGATCTGATGACCGAGCTACGCGAGGGGCAGCCCTTTGCGGGGGAGAGCGGTGAAAATCGTGCTCCGTTCGTCGAGCTGCGGCCGGCGCTGGGGCGGCTGGCGGTGGATGACCGCATCTACGGCACTGTCGAGGAGCTACTGGGTACGGACTTTCTCTGGGCCAGCTCCGAGGGGAACATCACCGTCGGCGACCATCTCTGGCATCCCGATAGGCCGGGCGACGAGGAAGAGATTTCGTATCTACGCCTCAAGACGATGATTTACTTGGACGAAACGAACCGAGATGCCGGGGCCATCCGGCTGATCCCCGGCTCGCATCGCGTGCCGCTGCACGAGGAGATCGAGCGCGAGCAGCGCCACCAGCATGGGCCAACGTTGGCGCCGTTCGGCGTGCCCGGCGACGAGGTGCCGTGCGTGGCCTTCGAGTCGCGGCCTGGCGACGTGCTGTTCTTCAACCAGAGTCTCTGGCACGGGGTGTTCCACGGCTGGGTCGGGCGCCGCTATATCGCGCTGAAGTACGCCGCCAGGCCGCAGACGGACAAGCAGATCGGCTCGCTCGACCACTATTCGCGGGGCACGATCTTCCGGCCGCTCGATTCGTTCGCACAGAGCGATGATCCGCGCATTCGGCGCATGGTGGACCCGCTGCCGGCGCTAGGACGCAGGCAGGTCCCGGCCTTTGTTCCGTTCCGGTGAGGCCAAGCGGAGGAACTGGCCCCCCTATGGTCCCCCCGTTGCGACGGGGGGACGTGGATTGCAGCGCAAGCCGCAATGACGGCCCGGGGTCGTCCGGGCTGGTGCATAACGATGAACGGTGCCGAAAAGTCAGGAGGCGACGCGATGAGTGGTCGGAGTGAGCCGGCGGCGAGCGTTGGGCAGCGGGTTAATCTCGGCATCACGCGGCTGGGGCAGGCTAATGGCGCGGCCGGCGCGCCCGCGCAGAACGGGGCGCGCTCTGGGGCGCCCACCTCTACGATGGTTGCGTCGGTGCAGAACGGGGCGCGGCCGGAGCGAATCGCTACCGATTTCTCCGCGGCCCGGTCGCACTATCGCGTGAGCGTGGAGGAGTACGTGCGGTTCCTGGTGGATGGGTTCTTGATCGTGCGCGGCCTGGTCGGCCCGGCGGAGGTGCAGGAGCTACTGGACCACACCGAGGACCTGATGTACGGCCGGGTGGACGTGCCAGGCTTGGAGCCACCGCCGCCCGGCGCAAGCGTAGGCGAGATCGAGCGCCGGTATCTCCGCATCCATATGCTGCACCAGCACCTGGAGCTACACGAGCGGTATCTGCTCCACCCGCGCATTCTCGACGTGTTGGAAGCGCTGATCGGTCCGGACGTGATGGCGATGCAGACGATGCTCTTTTTCAAGCCACCCGGTGGCGTTGGTCAGGGCTATCACCAGGACAGCTACTACATCCCCACCTATCCCGACACGCTCTGCGGCGCGTGGCTGGCGCTGGAGCGGGCGGATGAGGAAAACGGCTGCGTGTGGTTCACGGGCGGCACGCAGCACGAGCCGATCTACCCCAGCGCGGACCGGCTGACCCAGAATCACGCCAACCTGGCGCTGACACCCGTGGAGCACGTGTCGCATACGGACACGGCGGTCAACACCTTGAGCCGGATTGCTGCGCGGTATCCTGGGCGGGAAGTGCCGGCTATCGCCGAGCCGGGCGACGTGGTATTCTTCGCCGGGCACATTTTGCACCGCTCGCACACCAACCGGTCCCCGGATCGCTTCCGCCGGGCGTTCGTCAGCCACTATGCCAACGCCCGCTCGTTCACGATGTGGGGCGGCCCGGACCGGCAGCGGCAGACGAATGATCGGCAAATTCTGGCCCGCGGCTGGACGCACCTGCCGTTCGGTCAGCCCCGCTTTGGCACGCCCTGCGCGGCCAACGCGCCGCCGCCTAATGCAGCCCAGCGGGGTGATGAGCCGATGCCGATGGCCCTGATGGCGGATGGTGACGAGATGCAGGCGGCGGCACAGCATCCGCAGCGGAACGACCCGGCGCTGATGCGGGAGCACGAGAGCGCCGGCGGGCGGTAACCCCCCTATGGTCCCCCCGTTGCGACGGGGGGACGGGAAGGTGCCCGGATGGGGGCCTCGCTGTGGCGGGGGACGGGGCGATGTTATTGACGATTACCACCACCCACCAGCCGGCTACCGATCTGGGCTTTCTATTAGCCAAGAATCCGGCCCGGTGTCAATCGTTTCCTCTATCCTTTGGTCAGGCCCATGTCTTTTATCCGGTCGCGCACGACCGTGTTTGCACGGCGGCACTGCTGGTTGACCTCGATCCGATCCGGCTCGTGCGGCGGCGGAGCCGGCAGAGCCAGGACCGCACGCTCGGCCAGTACGTGAATGACCGGCCGTATGTGGCCTCATCTTTTCTGAGCGTGGCGCTGGCCCGGGTCTACAAGTCAGCGTTGAGTGGACAGAGTAAGGAGCGACCGGCACTCGCGGCTATGGCTATTCCGCTGGAGGCGCAGATCACCGCGGTCCAATGTCGTGATGGCGAGCGCATGTTGCGGGCGCTCTTCGAGCCGCTCGGCTACAACGTCAGCGCCGAGTGCCAACCGCTCGATACGGCCTTTCCGGAGTGGGAAGCGAGCACGTATTGGTCGGTTACGCTCAGGGCCACCCATCGTCTGCATGACCTGCTCACCCACCTGTACGTCCTGCTGCCGGTGCTGGACGACGACAAGCATTATTGGGTTGGGAAAGAAGAATTAGAGAAGCTGCTGGCAAAAGGCGAGGGCTGGCTCGCGACCCACCCGGAACGCGACTTGATCGTCGCCCGCTACTTGCGGTACCGGCGCCGGCTCACCCGCGAGGCGCTGGCCCGACTGGTGGTCGAGGACGATACTGACCCGGATGCTACCGAGGCAGCACAGGCCCATGAAGAGGCGGTATTAGAGGACAGAATCAGCCTCAGCGAGCAGCGCATGATGGCCGTGTTGGCCGTGCTCCGGGGAGCCGGCGCTACGCGGGTGATTGACCTGGGTTGTGGGGAGGGAAAGTTCCTCCAGACGCTGCTCACGCACACGGACTGCGAGCAAATCACCGGTATGGACGTGTCCTCTCGGGCCCTAGCACTGGCAAAGAGACGCTTGCGGCTCGACCGGCTCCCGGCGAGGCAACGAGCGCGGATCACGCTCTTTCAGGGCGCGCTCACCTACCGGGATCAGCGACTCACCGGCTACGATGCCGCCTGTGCGCTGGAGGTGATCGAGCATCTCGAACCGTCACGGCTGGGCGCTTTCGAGCGGGTGCTCTTCGAGTTTGCGCGGCCGCCGACCGTCGTGATTACCACGCCGAATACAGAGTACAACGTGCGATTCGAGAACCTTGCTGCCGGTCGGCTCCGCCACGGCGACCATCGCTTCGAGTGGACCCGCGAGGAGTTCTCACGATGGGTGCAGCGAGTGGCAGATCGCTCCGGCTATGCGTTTCGGTTGCTGCCGATTGGTCCCGTTGACCCGGCCATAGGTGCTCCGACCCAGATGGCGGTGTTCACGCGATGAATATCACGGTCCCGGCGCTGTCGTTGGTAGTCCTGATCGGGCCTTCGGGCAGCGGCAAGTCTACGTTTGCCCGCAAGCATTTCCAGCCGACGGAGGTGCTGTCGTCCGACTACTGTCGCGGGCTGGTGTCCGATGACGAAAACGACCAGGCCGCGACGAAAGATGCCTTTGAGGTGCTCCACTTCATCGCCCGCAAGCGGCTCGCGGCTGGCCGGCTCACCGTGGTAGATGCGACCAACGTTCAGGCGGAGGCACGTAAGCCATTGGTGGAGCTGGCACGGGAGGCCCATGTGCTGCCGGTAGCCATTGTCTTCAATCTGCCGGCCAAGCTGTGCCAGGAGCGCAACCGCGACCGGCCCAACCGCGACTTCGGTCCCCACGTGGTCCGGCAGCACAGTCAACAGCTGAGACGCTCGCTCCGCAGCCTGCGGCGGGAGGGCTTTCGACACATTACTATCCTGAGCACGCCGGATATGGTCGAGGCTGCGCGTATCGTGCGGCAGCCTTTGTGGGTTGACCGGCGGCAGGAGCATGGCCCGTTCGACATCATCGGCGACGTTCACGGCTGCTTCGATGAGCTGGTCGCACTGCTGGAGAAGCTGGGCTATGACGTCGGCGGCCCGCCCGGCCGGCCCACCGCGCACCACCCGGAGGGGCGGAGGGCGGTGTTTGTCGGCGATCTCGTGGATCGAGGCCCGAACTCGCCTGGGGTGCTGCGGCTGGTGATGGCCATGGTGGCTGACGAGGCCGCGCTGTGTGTGCCGGGCAATCACGACATCAAGCTCGTGCGGAAACTCAAGGGGAGAGACGTTCGGATCACGCATGGTCTCGCGGAAACGCTGGCGCAGCTGGCCGGGGAGCCGGATGACTTCAAAGAGCGCGTGATGGAGTTTCTTGACGGGCTGGTGAGCCATTACGTGCTCGACGATGGGCGGTTGGTCGTTGCACATGCCGGCCTGAAGCAGGGGCTGCAAGGGCGAGCATCGGGCCAGGTACGGGAGTTTGCGCTCTATGGCGAGACCTCCGGCGAGACCGACGAGTTCGGACTGCCGGTTCGTCACAACTGGGCCGGAGACTACCGGGGATCGGCCACGGTCGTCTACGGACACACGCCGGTGCCGGCTGCGGAGTGGCACAACCGGACAATCTGTATTGACACGGGCTGCGTGTTTGGTGGGCACCTGACGGCTCTACGCTATCCGGAAAAGGAGCTGGTCCACGTCCAGGCTCGCCGAACCTACTATGGCCCGGTGCGGCCGCTGCTACCACCAGGCCAAGAGGTGCCAGCAGTGTCCCGGCGCCCCCACGATGACCTACTGGATATCAACGATGTCTTGGGTAAGCGCATCATTACCACACGCCTGCACCGCAACATCACTATTCGCGAGGAGAATGCTCTAGCGGCCCTGGAGGTCATGAGCCGCTTTGCCGTGGACCCGCGGTGGCTCATCTACCTCCCGCCGACTATGGCGCCTCCCGATACCTGCAAAGAGGGCGCGTACCTTGAGCATCCACGCGACGCCTTCAGCTACTTCCGAGGGCAGGGAGTGGCTGAGGTAGTCTGCGAGGAAAAGCATATGGGGTCACGGGCTATCGTCGTGCTCTGCCGCGATCAGGAGGCGGCACGGCGCCGATTCCTGGCAGACGATGGCCGGCTCGGTATTGTCTATACGCGCACGGGCCGCCCGTTCTTTGCCGATACCAACATAGAGAGCGCACTGCTCGCGCGTATGTCTGCCGCCTTGGCGCAGGCGGACTTCTGGGAGCGTTTCGAGACGGACTGGCTCTGCCTCGATGTCGAACTGATGCCGTGGTCGGTGAAGGCGCAAGGGCTGCTACGGGATCAATATGCAGCTACGGCGGCCGCGGCCGGTACCACGCTCAATGCCGCCGTCTCCGTGCTGAAGCAGGCTGCGGGTCGCGGTGAAGAGAGCGCGGCGCTGCTCACTCGCTACCGGACGCGCCAGGAAATGGTGAGCCGGTTTCGCGCGGCCTATCGTCGCTACTGTTGGTCGGTCAAGAGTGTGGCGGACTTGAAGCTGGCGCCCTTTCACCTCCTGGCGACGGAAGGACGAACCTACACGGACAAGGATCATGTCTGGCACATGGAGACGGTTGCGGCCCTCTGCCAAGCTGATGGAGCGATCTTCGCTGCTACTCCCTACAAAACTGTTGATCTGACCGATCCTGACAGCGAGACACTAGGGATCAATTGGTGGGAAGAGCTGACTGCTGCCGGCGGCGAGGGGATCGTCGTGAAGCCGCTCCAGTGGGTTGTGAGAGGGCGTCGCGGCCTCGTGCAGCCGGCTATGAAGTGCCGAGGACGCGAATACTTGCAACTGGTCTATGGCCCGGAGTATACGGCTCCTGAGCACTTGGAGCGGCTCCGCGCCCGCAAGGTCTCCGTGAAGCGCTCGTTAGCACTGCGGGAGTTTGCGCTGGGTGTCGAGGCGCTCCAGCGGTTTACGGAGGGAGAGCCGCTGTATCGGGTGCATGAGTGCGTCTTCGGCGTGCTGGCCCTGGAGAGCGAGCCGGTTGACCCTCGGCTCTAGCCCCCCTATGGTCCCCCCGTTGCGA
>JAJDZR010000190.1 GCA_022824545.1 Chloroflexota bacterium | reverse complement strand
CTTGAGGTCCGTGGGTGGCTCCATCGAGATCGGGACGCTCCCCACCGAGGTGACGGCAGACTAACCGGTTAGCGTGACTTGGCACCTCACCTCCCGGCCCCGCTCCCATTGCGACATAGGAGGGAATTACCCGTCCCTCCGCCGCAGCGGGGGGACCATAGGGGGCCTATCGGAGGCGAGCAGGATGCGGGTAGGAAGCGCGAGCAATGCTCTCGTTCCCGCAGTCAGGTCGGTATAATCCCTGAGCGCCGGCAGCCGATGGCGGATATAACTGGTAAGACAGGAGCCTGCCGCTGGCGCGAGAGGATGGCAGGATGGCTGTAGTAACGATTGCTCGTCAGGAAGGTGCCTGGGGTGAAGAGGTAGCGGCGAAATTGGCCGTCCGCCTCTCCGCACAGCTTGTAGATCAGCAACTCCTCGACCTTGCTGCGGCGCATTCCGGTGTTCCCGTTGAGGTTCTCGCAGCAATGGATGAGCGCGGACGGAGCCTCTGGCGGCATCCGTTGGACCTCTGGCGCACAGTGCCGGTACCGGTGCCGGATGCCGAACATGCGGAGCATCACGGGCCGCCGGAGACGCGCTACCCACCGACGGGGCCGGTGGCGACGCATGAGTTGGATGTGCGCCCGACGGCCTACTGGGCCGCCGAGCACTACCAGCAGCTGCTCGGTGAGACGATCAGAACGGTCGCCGACAAGGCGAGCCAAGGCCACGTGGTCATTGTCGGACGGGGTGGTCAATGCGCGCTCGGCCCGGCTGCGGGCACGGTCCATGCGCTCCTCGTGGCGCCGTTGGACCTCCGCGTTGATCGCGTGTGCCAGGCCATCGGCGCCGACCCGCGTAGTGCCGCGGCGCAGGTGAAACGCAGCGACCGCGACCGTGAGGCGTTTCACCGGCAGGCGGGAGGCGTAGACTGGCTCGACGCGACGCTGTACGACTACGTTATCAACACGGAGCGAGTGAGCGCGGACCTGGCGGCCGACCTGTTGAGCGCCGCTGCCTATGCCGCGCCCCCCTACCAACCGGACGCCGCGCTCATGGCCGTGGCGGCTCCGGCGGCGCACTAACGCTGCGCCGCAACCGCGCCTCGGCCCGATTCGTTCCCCTCGACAGACCACGCATACGCTGGGTGTCGGACGGTGCAGCCCATGCAGTGCCCTGTGCCACCGCGGCTGTGAGCACCGAAACTTGCCAATTGACCAAATGTTCTATAGAATAGAACAGTAGTCGGCGGCCGCTGGTTGCGAGGAAGAAAGGACGACGGTGATGGCAAAGAGCGCGACGGCCAAGCTGCGCCCCGGTCAGTTGAACGGGAAGCAGGCGGGAGAAAAGCGGAGCGATCGGGATCAGGCCGTGGACCAGGCGATCAGCCAGATCGAGCGTCAGTTCGGCAAAGGCTCGATCATGTGGCTGGGGGATGCCGGTACTCGGTTGAACACCGGTGTCATCCCGACGGGTGTTATCTCCCTCGACATCGCCTTGGGGATTGGCGGTCTGCCCCGCGGTCGGGTGGTCGAGATTTACGGCCCGGAGGGCGGCGGGAAGACGACATTGGCATTGAACGCAGTCGCCTCGGCGCAACAGGCCGGCGGGGTCGCTGCCTTCGTTGATGCGGAGCACGCGCTCGATCCGGTGTGGGCCGGCACCTGTGGGGTGGATGTCGAGCACTTGCTGGTCTCACAGCCGGATACCGGCGAGCAGGCGCTGGAAATCACCGAGATGCTGGTGCGTAGTGGTGCTGTAGACTTGGTCGTCGTTGACTCCGTGGCGGCGCTCGTGCCACGGGCGGAGATCGAAGGGGATATGGGCGACTCCCTGCCGGGTATGCAAGCCCGGCTCATGTCCCAGGCTTTGCGTAAGCTCACGGCCGCGATCTCCAAGGGCCATGCGGTCGTCATCTTCATCAACCAGATCAGAGAGAAGATCGGCGTGCTCTTCGGCAATCCGGAGACCACACCTGGTGGCCGCGCGCTGAAGTTCTATTCGAGCATGAGGCTGGAAATCCGCCGCGCCGAAACGTTGAAGTCCGGGGCCGACAGCATCGGCATGCGGGCCAAGGTCACCGTCCGCAAGAACAAGCTGGCGCCGCCGTTCCGCGTCTGCGAGTTCGACATCATGTTCTCGGAGGGCGTGTCGCGGTTCGGTGGTCTGCTCGACGTTGGGGTAGATATGGAGATCGTGCGGAAGGCCGGCGCGCACTACTCCTTTGGCGAGACGCGCCTCGGTATGGGGCGCGAGAACGCGAAGAACTTCCTCAAGGAGCATGCAGAGGTAGCCGGCGAGTTGGAGCGCCAAGTACGCGCTCGCGCCGCCGACTTCCGGGGCATTACCGTCGCCACCGGCCGGCAATCCTAGCAGTAGCATCCCCCTGCGAAGCAAGTCGCCATAGGGGGGCGGTGCTCCTCTCGGCCCCCTTTCTCTTGCCCACTCCTTCATAGCGGCTTGTTATCCCGTATACTCCTAGAGGCAGACCTTGCCGGCTCTGTGGCCGGTCGGCTGTGCTCGCAAAAAATCGGAAAACCGTCATAAGGGGAGTGTGCCACCGTGTTCGACGTCGGCGGCATGGAATTTGTCGTCATCATAATCGTGGCCTTGTTAGTCATTGGCCCGGAGCGTATTCCGGAGGTGGCGCGGACGCTTGGGCGGTTCATCGGCCAGTTGCGCCAGCTCGGCGGTGACATTGGCGATCCCATCCACCAGGTGCGGGAGGCGCTACACGAGGGGATTCAAGAGGGTGAGGCGATTGCACACCAGATTCAGGCCGACGTTGAGGGCGTACACGAGGACATCCAGTCGGCCGCGGACTTGGCAAACGACCCGGCGGTAGCCGAACAGCCGGCCGCAGCCCAGCCAGCCGCGGCGGCAGGCGTCGCTGCATCGGCGTCGGACTCGGCTGCGGCTGCTGCACTACAGGAAACGGCGCGGGAAGCGGCTGTGGTAATCGCCGCGGATAGCGCGGATACGCCCCCGCACGACGACGACCTCGGGAACGTTGATCTCACCGAGGGCGGAGTTCCCACTGACACCGCCACCAATGGCGAGCTTGATCCAGTTCAGCAGGCCATTGCGACCATCGAAGCGAACGAGGACTATGCGCCCGTCGAGCCGGAAGCGGCGGCGGAAGAGACGAGCGATGGCGCTGCCGCCGTCACCGACGCGGCCGATGATGACGAGGTTGACCCGGTGCAGCAGGCCATTGCGGCTATCGAAGCGAACGAGGAGTACGCGCCCGTCGAGCCGGAGGCAACGGAACCGGAGGCAACGGAAGCGGAAACGAGCGACGCTGCCGCCGACACCGATGATGATGACTCCTATGATCCGGTGTTAGACACCTTGGCGAGCAAGGTTGGCGATCTTCCTCAAGACACTGATGATGCGGCCGTGTCCGTCGGTCCTAGCGAGGAGCCGGACCTACCGGCCGAGGAGGCCACGAGTAAGGACGACGATACGCCCGCTGTGGCGGCCTCTTCTCAGGAGGCACCGGCCGCAGCAGACGCCGACACGATCCCGGAGACTGATGCCGAGGGCGAGGCCACCGAGTCACCGGTAGCGTCCAAAGCCGCGCTGTCGTCTCACGCCGATGGCGTGGCCGCTACGACCACCGATAACGCGGACGTACCGCTGTATACCGAAGTGGCGCTGCCGACGACGCCTACGGAAGCTGGTGACGCGCCGGATCGTGTGCCAGCCGACGGCTTGGCCGATTCCGGGACTACCGCCAGCGCCCCGGACGGTCTACCGACGGAGGCTACACGATCCGCCGCTCCAACGAGCGGTCTGATTGCAGCCGGTGAGGCGGTCGGTGGCGCAGACTCGAATGCCGCGGCGGTTGCTGTCGCGGAGGAAGACGCGGTGCGCGTTGCGCTGGAGCCGGCGTTGTACGAGGCGTTGCAGGGTATGGACATCTCGCCTGAAGAGCGTGCCCGTGAGTTGATCGTGCTGGGCCTGTTCCGTGAGGGCCGGATGACCGCCGGACGTGCGGCCTGGCACCTGGGCCTGTCCGAGCAGGAATTCACCGATCTGCTGGCCTACAAAGGCATCAGTCAGACCTAGCTTGTGCTGGTCATCGTCCCGCGGTGCTGTGCTCCGGCAAGTCGTCGCCGAGATAATCCTGGTGCTGCCGCTATCCTGTGCGTTACGACGCGCCGGCGACCATCGCGCTGAGCGAGCGTCGGTGTAACCCTGATAATAGTATGACGGCTTGCATCGCGTTGACTCTTGCTCCCTGGGGCGCCGAGCCGCTGCCGCTTATCCTCGATGTCGTTGCCGGCGCGGGGTACGACGGCGCGCTCGTCGAGGAGGCCCACGTGCTGCCTTGGACCGAGGAGTTGGGCCGCTATCGGGACTGGTGGGATGAGCGCGAGGTCCGGATTGCCGCCTGCCACCTCCCGGGGCTATGGCAGGAGCCAACGCAGTTGAAAGACGAGCTTGAGCGCCTCCAGCGGACGGCGGAGCTGCTCGCCGAGCTGGAGTGCGAGCACGCGGTACTGTCGCTGCCGATCCGGCGCGAGCTAGTGCTTGTTGCCGGCTACCAAAATCTCCGCCAGCCCTTTGCCTTGACCGAGGGGAAGCTGCAATACCTCGGTGAAGCGCTCAACGTCACTTCCGAGGTGCTGTTGGACTTTGGTCTCACGCCCTCCATCCGCAACCGTCTCGGCACGCAGCTGGAGACGGCTGAGGAGCTACATATCCTGATGGATGCCACTGAGCCGGAGTTGATCTCCCTCACGCTGGACATTGGCCAGGCGATGGTGGCGGGCACGCGCCCCGAGGTCCTGGTGCGGCAGTATGCCTCGCGGATCGCCTTGCTGCTCTGCAAGGACGTTGACCTGACTATCCTCAAAGAGACACGCGACGAGCTTTACGACTACGACGAGTTCCTGCACCGCGGCGGCATCGTGCCGCTCGGCCAAGGCCACCTTGACCTGCCTCAGGTCTTGCTGCCCATGATGAGCAGGTTGATGGATGGCGGCTGGCTCGTCGTTGATCCCCAAGGGCCTGAGCGAGCGCCGGTCGAGAGCGCCGAAACGAGCCGCGAGTACCTGCACGAGCACTTTGAGCTATGATGGGCCGGCCGTGCTCAGGACCGATGGCCCAAGGTACGGCCCGCTCAACTGGACGGCCAGGTTTGGGACATGGATGGTCGCAGGGGTAGTTGCGAGCGCACGCCCTAGGCCGATGGCTCTAGGCTGAGGGCCGGTCGCTCGTCGCGTATCCGGTGCGTGAGCCATAGGCCGCCGACGGCCAGCAGTAGGCCGACGCCGACGAGCCACAGTGGGAGTAGCTCCGGGGAATCCAGCGGACCGAAGATATCGCTCACCGGCTCCCAGTCGCCGAAGTTGAACAAGAGCACGGCGAGCAGGTTATTGAAGGCATGACCGAAGATGCAGAGAGTCAGTGAGCGCGTGCGGACATACCACCAACCGAACAGCGCGCCAAGCACCACTGCACCGACGGCCTGCCAGGGGTTGAGGTGTACCAGGCCGAACAGCAGCGACGAAGCGATGATTGCCTTTGGTGCCGAGTA
>JAJDZR010000096.1 GCA_022824545.1 Chloroflexota bacterium | reverse complement strand
CGGAGCGAGCAGCCCTGGGCGTGTAGACGGGCCAATTCACACCGGTCTTCAATACCAAGCTGCGTGTATGCTTGTCCCATGGCAACACCTTACTCTGGTGTTGCACTTCGTTTGTGAGTCTAGGGAATCCACCCCCTCTCCACATGGTGGAGAGGGGGCCGGGGGGTGAGGTCAGCCCCTCCCACCGAAAAACCTACCCTTGTCAGGAGTGAGGGTGGGGGCCATAGCCCCTTAAAACAAAAGCGCCATATTCGCCGCGGGGCATGTGCCCGCGGGACGAACATGGCGTGTCGTGGTACCACCCGGATTCAGCCCGACTGCCCTTCCTGTCCCCGTCATTCCCGCGAAAGCGGGAATCCACCCCCTACTCCTTCCCTCCAGGGAAGCGAAGTCATTGCGGCGACCGTTAGCCCCTTCCCTTCAGGGATGGGTTGGGGGTAGGTGCATTCCACCCGCAGTCGGACTCTCGTTACAGCGCTAACGGGCTTACCCGAAGAGGCTTATTGGCGCTCCCCACCGGCAACCGCCGGCGACATATGGTCCGCGCTCTCGGCCTCCCAACTCCCAAGCGACCTTCGGCTACCGCTCCCGGAGATGGCTCCCAGCCGGTGACCATCTCTCTCTGCGCGGTGCAGGCGTAGCCTACTCCTCTTGTTCGCTGCTGTTGTACCTATGAAGTTGTCCTCTACGAGTATAGGTGGCCGATATGCGGCTGTCAACGACCATTCCGGCGGTCATACCGTACAAAACCCACGATCAAGACAAGGACGGACTGCCAAGCAGCATCCACCCATGGGGGAGCAGGGATTGCTAAAGGGCAACAAGGATATAGTATGCGGTACAGTGGTTGGCGGGGTCGCTTGCCCGTCCTAAGCGCCTGTCCTAAGCGGGGAGGGGGATACTATCCCGGATGGTGCCGCCGCTACCCTGCTTTTTTGCAGAACGGCAACCCGGTGCGCTCATTCTCCATGATGACGTACCCGGCCGGCACGTCATCGAGGGTCGCCCCCGGCCGGGGCTGCTTGGCGAAATAGTAGATGCGCTGCTCCCGCCTGTTCTGGAGCACAACGTCCTTATAATGGAGGTGGTAGGTCTGCCCCTTACTGTTGGTGTGCGTGTACGCCACGGTTCCCCTCCTCACCTGTCCATCGGATCGGCTACTTGGACCTGCAATCACCTTGGCAGTCGCTTGTGGGACTCTCCGAGCCTTCCCAGTATAGCGGAAATGGTGAGCGCAAAAAGGTATCATATACTAGAGTGGGTTACGATTTGAGAGGAGTGGGCAACAATGAGCACCGCTACGTACTGTTCTCGCTGTCGTATCGGTCGCCTCGATGACGATGGCGTCTGTCCGCTCTGTGGCGGCATCGGCGCGCACGTCGGCCGACGGAAACGCTGGGCCTTCGCCGTAGGGCAGCTGTTGGGCAACCTCAACGTCGGCCTCATTGCGCTCGGAGTGTTTCTGGCCTGCACGGCCCTGTTCGTCTGGGCGGTCTCCTCGTGGCCTGGCCTCGCCACACCCGAGGGTGCCCAAGTTCCCGCTGGCGTGAGCGAGCTATTGGCCAAGTCGCGCTCTGATCCTGGCGGCCTCCTGCTGGAGTTGATCTGGCGTGCCCTGGCGCAAGCGACCGTCGTAACGGCAATCATTATCGCCGTAGGCTACATGCTGTGGAAACGCCAGCAGCGCCAGGCCAAAGTCACCAGCGTCAGCAACGACAACCACGGCTGAGACTGGCCCCTCTATGGCCCGGCCCCCCGCTGTGGCGGGGGCCCGGCGTGTGTTCCCTCCCCTGTTGCAACGGGGGAGGGCTAGGGTGGGGGCTGATCAGCCTCACTCCAAGCCGATGAAGTAGTGATAGTGCGGCTGTCCCCCCGGGGTGACCTCGATCTCGGCCTCCGGCAGCCACTCCTCCAACCGGGCAACCAGCGCATCGGTGGTGTCCGGCTCCGCGTCTGCGCCGGGATACACGCTCACCACCTCGTAGTCATCGGTCTCCAAGGTGTCGAGTGCCCCGCGCAGTGCGGCGATCTGGTCGGCGCCGTGTGCCACCAGCAGATCGTCAACGAGGGCAATTGCCTCCCCCTCGCGTACCGCCAGGTTGCCGCTCGTCGAGTCCCGGACGGCGTAGGTCAGTTCAATCGTGCAGACGGCCTCAGCGGCCTCGGTCATGGCAGCCGCGTTCTCGTCCGGTGATTCCTCACTATTGAACGCCAGCTGTGCGGCGATGCCTTGTACGACGGTTTTGGTGGGCACAATGGTCACGCTCACGTCGTCGGGAACGAGTTGGGCCACCTGCTCCGCGGCCAGGATCACGTTCTTGTTATTCGGGAGGATGAGCACCTGGGTAGCGTTGGCTGCCGTGCAGGCTGCCAGCAGCTCCTCCGTGCTAGGGTTCATGGTCTGCCCACCCCTGACGATCTCGCTCACGCCGAGCGAGCGGAGCACTGCCCCCAGCCCCTCACCGGCAGCGACGGCGACCGTGGCCAGCGGCACCGGCGGTGCAGTCTCGTCCGCCACTTCCGGCTCCGCCGGCCCCTGCGCCTGTCGCGCCTCCCGCTCCAGCACCTGCAGGTCCATGTCCTCGATATGAATGTCCGCGAGCCGCCCGTTTCCGACCATCGCACTGAGCATTTGGCCAGGGTCTTCCGTGTGGCCGTGGACCCGGATGATCTCGCTGTCGCCGACGACCACGGACCAGTCGGCCAACGACTGAATCGTTTGGCGGATGTGGTCCATGTCGAGGTCCCGGCCGGTAATCAGGAACTGGGTGCAATACCCCCAGCCCTCGCCATCGGCATCGCCGTCTCCCGCCGTGCCGCCGGCCATGGCGCCGATGGCCGGCATGACCGGAGTGGCTACGTCACCGAGATTCATCTCGATCCCGTCGGTCTCCGCGAGCAGCATCCCTTCGAGAATGAGCCGGTAGCCCTCACCCCCGGCATCCACCACGCCGGCCTCCGTGAGCACCTGCAATTGGTAGCGCGTCTGCCGCACGGCCTCGGCCGCCGCCGTTGTGGCCCGCCGGAGCGTAGTGACGACATCAGGGGACTCTGCCGCCGCCTGCTCGGCGGCGCGGCCAACCTCCCGCGCGACTGTGAGCATCGTTCCCTCGACGGGCTGGGCGACGGCGCCATAGGCCGCCTCGGCCGCTTCCGTCAGCGCCCGCGCCATTGTCTGGGCATCGCTCTCCCGGTGTCCCTCCAGCGCCCGCGCCATGCCGGCGATGATCTGCGAGAGGATAACGCCGGAGTTGCCCCGCGCCCCCATCAGCGCACCACGCGCGGCCTGCTTCCCGATGGCGCCGGCCTCGTCGGCAGCCGGGTCAATCCCGGCCAGGGCGGCCTGCATGGTGAGCAGCATATTGGTGCCGGTATCGCCATCCGGCACCGGGAACACGTTGAGGTCGTTGACCGCCTCGCGCTGCTGCTCCAGCCGCGCGGTGCCGCCGAGGAGTGCTGCCCGCCAGCGCTGGCCATCCCAGGTGGTCTGTTGCGCGAGCGCCGGCTCCTGTGTTACCATCACCGATACCCTCCATAGAATCAGGTAGCCTAGCCGCCCTGCGTTGCCCCAAGACCAGCGGTTGCGTGAGCGGGCGGCGTGTCTAGCATTGTCAACTATCGCCAAGGCGGATCATATTATAGTGTCCGGCACATCTTGGTGGGGTATTTGGCGGCGAGCGCCGGTGAGGTCAACGAACCGTGAAACGATGTAGCTTCTGCGGCAAGGGGCCGATGGTCGGCCGCAATATCCGCCACAAAGCCAAGGGGAAGTGGACCTATCGCGCGCCCAAGACCCGGCGCGTGTTCCGGCCCAACATCCAGCGCACCACCATCTTTCTGCGCGGCGAGCGGCGGCGCGTCCACATCTGCACCCGCTGTCTCCGCACGCTCAACAAGACGGCCTAGCCGCCGGACGCCTCGCTGACCGCCGCCTGCCGTAGCTCCTCTGCGGCTTCCAGCAGGTACTCGTTGATCTTGTCCAACCGCTCGGCTGCCTTGGCAATGCGCTCTTGATCCTCGGTCTCAATGGCGCTTGCGTAGTCCGCCACCATCGGTTTCGTCTCGGCATTGACTTGCTGCAGTAGCTCGCCGGTGCGCGACAGCTCCGGCGGCACCGGCTGCACCGAGGCCATGTCCGCCGCCGCCAGCTCCATCATCTTCAGGACGAACGTGGCTTGGGCGCGCCATTCCTCATTGCGTAGCAGGCTTGGCTCCTCCCCGGCCGCGGCCCCTAGGTTGTCCAACACGGCCAGCGCCTGAGCGTACACCCCGGCAGCCGGCGCGATCTTCGCTGCGAAGGCTGCGACCGGGCCACTCGGTAGTGGCGGCGCTTCACGTCTCGTGATCGGCGGCTGCGGCCCGGCGGCCGGACCACCCGGGCGGAGCGGCGCCCGCTCCGTATCGAACGCTGCACCGGTGGAAACGATGCCCGGCTCCGGCAAGCTGCGGGGCCGCGCGATAATGGCGAAGACGATGAAGGCGCCAATCACCAGCACCAGCACCGCACCGACCAGTCCCAGCCCGCCGAGCAGGAATACCCGCCGCATAACCCTCGCCCTCCGCTCCTAATAGTGTACCGGGCGCCGCGGTGTCGGGGTTAGAGATCGTTACGCGCGGCATGAGGTCGGAGCGCGATCTTCACGCTCCGGCCTCGACTGAACAGGGCGCTGCGGGTGCTTAGGCGACCTCGCCGATATAGGCGCCGCGGTAGTCCAGCCAGCCACCGCCGAACTCCCAGCGGACCTTAAAGCTGATCCGGTCGTTCGTGAAGACCTGCCCGTCGGTCGGCGCATCCTGGAGCAGCAGTTCCGGCGTCTCTTGGCCGCCCACGAAGCCCAGCTCGATGGTCGGGAGCACCGCCGGATCGGTCAGCAGGTACCAGTTGTTCGTATCGGTGAACTGCGGCACCGCGATCACCTCCAGCTGGTTGTGCAGGGGATTTACGTCGTTGTCGCTACCGCCCGGCGTCAACGGCGATCCGACCACGATCTTCGCCGTGAAGAGCAGGTCCGGCGGCACCAACAGGAATCGTGGGTGCTGTCCGATGCGCTTGTTGGCCTCGTTCGTCTGCTTCAGCATCGCCAGGATGCCCGCCTGCACGCTGTCGCCGGAGAGTGCGCTCGTGCCGCGATTGGCATGGCTGGTTTGGCCGCTCCCATCGAACACCTTCTTGCCGTCCGCCATCGCCGGGTTGCCGATAATCAACGTGGTGTAGACGTACTCGTTCATCGTGATGCCGGCCGAGACCGCCAGGCGCGTGGGGATCTTCCGCACGGCTTCCAAGTCGTCGTTGAGGATGGTCTCCCGCGTGACCACGACGAGGTTACCGCGCTTGGCGGGCGTGTAGCTCTCCTTGCGGTCGTCCCACGACAGGTTCTGATACGCCGCGCCCTCGTTGACCGTGGCGAGACTGGCGAAGTCGTGCGTCTTCACCCGGTCCTGCGCCTTGAAGTCGCGCACCGACGAGATCGTGCAGAACCGCCGCCACGCCTGCGGCTGACCGGCATAGTCTTGGATCAGCCGCTTGGTCATCGAGTTCAGCACCACCTGATTGAGTGTGCTGGTGGTGACCTCGTTCGCCTCCCGGACCAGCGCCAGTTGCGGCTGATACGCCCCGGATACGAGGCTGTCGCCGGTCGTCTGCACATACGCCTCGCGCAACGAGGTCCAGCGGGGTACCGCGCTGGTAGCCGCCAGTCCTAGCTGCTCCAGCTGCGCGCGGTCCTGCTCCGATTCGCGGACGCCGAACAGGCGATCCCACGCCGTCTGGAGCGCCACCAGGCCCCGTGAGGCGCCATCGCGGCCCATCTCCGCGCGGACGGCCCCGTGCCCACTGACCAAGCCGCGCGGTGCCCCACCGGCCACAGCGGCATCGTATTGGCGTAGCGCGTCCAGCGCCTTGATCTCTTGGATGATGGCGCTGTCCAGGTCACGGGCAAACGATTCCCGCGTCTGCCAATACGGCCGCCCGCTCCCCGCACTATCCGGTTCCAGGGGCGGCTCGAAGGAGCGGCGGAGCTTCTGGTTGACCGGCTCCGGCAAGCGGGCAGTGGCCAGGCGGTCATAGAGAATCCGGGCACAGGCCAGCTGCTCCGCCGCCTCGCGTACCGCATGATGGTCCTCGTGCCGTTCGGTCGGGGTTCCAGGTTCGGCAACCGCAGTTTGTGTGTTCACTTCACTTCCTCCTCTGCTGTTCGCAGTGTGTTGGTGCGCCGTCTCCGCGGTAGGGAGCAGGAGACGACCGGCCGTGCGGGCGTCCGGCCGCTGTCGCCTCCTGCTCCCCACCGTCGTAGACTCCTCGATGGCCAAGAACTCGCCACCGGCGCCGGCTCGCGTGACAACGTCGCAGCTCTTCAATACCGGCACCGACTCCACGATCTGCACCGTTCGTCCGGCGCGACTTTCGGTGACCAGCGTGCAGAGCGCGTCAATGGACAGTCCGATAACGTTTTTCTCTCCTAGCTCTACGACCTCCTTCACGAGTTGCCAGAGCCAATCGGCGTGCTCCAGCACATGCAGAGAAGCCTCGACCCGCATTGCCTCTCCACCGTTTCCCACCAGCCGAGGGCTACGGAAGACTCCCACGATGTCCCGCACCGAGCGGGCGGGACGCAGGCGATCTTCCAGCGCCGTCGGGTGATCGGCAAAGCAGCGCAGTCCGTCGGCAGCCGCTGCAATATCTTCGAGCGCCCGCTGCGTGAAGACCCGCCCCGACGTGGCCTCGCCGGCCCGAATGAGCACCACGCGGACGTTCCGGCTCTCGGCATCCACGGCGCCGGTGCCGGCGAGGCTTCCCGTCGCCTCGTGGATAGCGACCAGTTCTCCGTCCGTAGCCCGGCCCTGCTCGCCCTTACGCATGTCTATCCTCTCCTCTCCGTTCGCTCCGGCGCGGCCTCGCCCAAAAACCGCAGCAATAGCCGCCGGGCTTGCTCCGACTCCAGCCAGCCCCGATCAACCGCGGCGCCCAATGCCGTCGTGAAAGTCGCGGCAGCCCGGCCCAGTTCGACGCTCCGCTCCGTATCACTCAGCTCGTCGAACTCCACGCGGAAGGCTTGATTGATGCGTGGCCCCAGCGCTCCGGCCCGTACCCGTGCTTGAATGGCGCGGCGCACGATGCGGACCAACAGCTGCCGCAGATACTCCTGTCGTCGCTGGAAGCGTTTGAGCGCCGGTAGGCCCATTTCCGCCGCCGTTGCGCGGTTGACGTGCCCTCCTTCTCCGAGGAAGTGCTCCGGCACGCCCGCCCCGGCCGCGATCATCAGCTTGAGTGCTCGCCCGTCGCTGGCTACGTCGTCGGCGCCGATCTGCGGGTTGACCGCCTGCCACTGCTCGGATTCGTTGTGAAACAACACGGTGCCCGGCTCCGGCGGACGGCCCATCTCGGCCCGTTTCCGCTCCAAGTCCGCCCGTGATGCCCCCGCAATCGTCACGTCGTAGAGAAAGGCCCCTTTGTAGCGGTTGATTCGCACCCGATCCGTGAGCCAATCCTTGTAGCGGCGCAGCCACGGCAATAACGTGGACAGATCCGAGCGGCCCCGCGTCGCGTTGCTGACCTTGTTCACTGCGGCGGCTTCGATCTCAATCGCCGCGATCCACGTTTCGTCCGCCGGCAGCGGCCCCGGCCCGCTGAGGGGCGGCGGGGCGTACCGATAGCGCAAGGGTCGCTCGACGTCTTCCGGGTCAGTTTCGATCTCGGTGACGTAGAGCGGATCGAGCTGCCGCACCACCGTCCGGCCGGTCAGGGGATCAACGAAGAACCGCACGAATTGCTCGCCAAAGAGCGCCAGCTCCGTGAGCAGCGCATAGATCCGCTCGTCCATGCGGTTGTCTGCGTCCTGCCAGAAGTCGTCAATGATCCGTTGAACACGATGATCCTCGGCGACCACCCGCACCCCACCGCCAAGCACAAAGTTCGTGCCCACCTCAATGACGGCGTGGGCCAGCGGGTTGGTGAGATACGCCTCGTAGACCTCCAGCAGCAGCGCGCGACGGTCAGCCGGTGGGAGGTCCCGCTCGGTCTGCGGACTGAGCAGCGTTCGGTAGCCGCGATCCTCGGCCGCGTGGGCGGTCGCTTCCTGCACGGGCGTCGCTCCGTCGTGCTGTCCCGCGTGCGGCTCATCGGGGTCAGCCGATTGCTGCGTGCGCGGCTTCGCCGGGCCACCGAATGGCCACCACCATCTACTTGCGCCCGCCAGTCCGTGTTGCCCGGTAGCCTGCTCCCTTGCCGGTTCCGTCGCTGATGACATGTGCCTGTCTCCCGTTCCCAGCCCGTCGTCACTGCGCCGACGGGTGCTGTCCAGTGGCTCATATATGGGAGGGAGACGGGGAAACAACGGCCGCACCGACGGTGGCTAGTGATTCGGCGGAACGGAGGGAACCTACCCGTCCCCCTGCCGCAGCGGGGGGACCATAGGGGGGCCAGGGGTTAGGTCTAATCGGAAGTGCTATGATTCAGGAAGATGCGTAGCCCCGAAACGGCGCTGGCCCGGCCCAGCCACCGCAGAGCCACCGAGCCGCTAGCTCAATTGGCAGAGCACCGGCCTTTTAAGCCGTAGGTTCTGGGTTCGATTCCCAGGCGGCTCACCCCCAACCGACTCCGGCGGCTTCTCTCTTGCTGCCGGTCATCCCGACACCAGCCAGCATCCGGCAGTCCCCCCGGCCACTCTCCACGGGAGCGGGCTGGAATGAGGGCAGCCGTAGAGAGATCAATCCGGCCGGTTGATGAGGAAGGTAGCGGCGTCATCGAAATACTGCTCCATGGCCGCCCGGGCCTCGGCTGGTAGGTCTACTTGGTCCAGCGCTGCCGTCATGTTGCGTACCCACGCATCGCGGACCGCGCGGGTGATGGGGAACGGCAGATGGCGGGCGCGCAGCCTCGGATGGCCCCGCAGCCGCGAGTAGGTGGGATGACCACCGAAAAACTGAATGAGGAAGAGCGTCAGGTGGCGCTTGGCCGGACCGAGATCGTCGGGATAGAGCGGGCGCAGCAGCGGGTCGCACTCGACACCCGCGTAGAACAACTCCACGATCCGCTCGAACGTCGCGTCGCCACCAACCGCTGCATAAACTGTCATCGGTGCCCCCTGCCGCCGGCAAGGATGCTACACCCAACGGGAGACGGCAAGCGGCACGCTTTTCTCACCCCCGCACGTTGCACACCACCGCAGCCGCGCCCGGCAAGCCGGCGCAGTGCGTAGTAACATTGCAGATGAGTGGTGCCGACGGAGGGCATACCATGGCAACGACCACGCTGCTGACGGCCGAGGAGTTCCTTGCCTTTCCCGAGTCCCTGCACAAGCCGGAGCTAGTTCAAGGAGAGGTCGTAGAGATGGCGCCCGTCGGTGGCTATCATAGTGACACGCAGCGCAAGCTGGCGATGCTGATGGGAATGCACGTAGACCGGGGGGGCTACGGCGCCTTGGTCGTAGAGTTGGGGTTCCGCCTGACGACTGCCCCGGATACTGTGCGAGCACCCGACGTGTCATTCATCTCCGCGGAGCAGCTCCGCACCATGCCCTTGAGCGCCGGTTTCTATCCTGGGCCCCCCGACATCGCCGCGGAAGTAGTCTCGCCGGGCGATACCGCGACCCAGCTTGATGCGAAGGTGCAAGATTACCTGGACGCCGGCACCCGCTTGGTGTGGGTGGTCAACCCCGGCACCCGCAGCGTAACGGTCTACTCCCCCGACGGACAAGTACGGCTGCTCAGTGCCGACGACGCGCTCACCGGCGGCGCGGTACTCCCCGACCTTGAGATACCCGTGCGCGACCTCTTCCTGGGCCAAGACGGCTAGTGATGGGTACCGGCGCAGTGCGTAGTAACATTGCAAATGAGTGGTGCCGACGGAGGGCATATCCATGGCAACGACCACGCTGCTGACGGCCGAGGAATTCCTTGCCTTTCCCGAGTCCCTGCACAAGCCGGAGCTAGTTCAAGGAGAGGTCGTAGAGATGGCACCCGTCGGTGGCTATCACAGTAATACCCAGCTTGCGCTAGGCATGTACCTGCGTCTCCATACTCAACGGCGCGCACAAGGCCATGTCGGCGTGGAGTTAGGATTCATCCTGACGACTGACCCGGATACCGTGCGAGCGCCCGATGTGTCGTTCATCTCCGCGGAGCAGCTCCGCACCACCCCCTTGAGCGCCGGTTTCTATCCTGGGTCCCCCGACATCGCCGCGGAAGTGGTCTCGCCGGGCGATACGGTGACCCAGCTTGATGCGAAGGTGCAAGATTACCTGGACGCCGGCACCCGCTTGGTGTGGGTGGTCAACCCCGGCACGCGCAGCGTAACGGTGTATTCCCCCGACGGGCAGATACTGATACTCGGTGCCGACGACGTGCTCACCGGGGGCGCGGTGCTCCCCGCCCTTGAGATACCCGTGCGCGACCTCTTCCTGGGACAAGACAGCTAGTTTCGCTCTGCCCGGGGCGTCTCACCACAGCGCCCGCGCAACCACCTCGTAGGCCATGCGTTCTATTATCGAGCGGCTGTCTCCCGTCCGGGGCGGCAGGGGTTGAGGATGGCAATGGACGCAGACGCTGGACATGCCGACCGGCCGGCTGGCAATGGTGACGGAGCCTCCGTACAGGAGCTATTCGACGCGATCAGCGCCAGCGATGCAGACCGAGTGGCTGCCCTACTCGCGGCCGCCCCGGCCTTGGTAAATGCCCGTACCGACGAGGGGCAGGTGCCGTTGATCGCGGCCGCCGAACGGGGGCTGACGGACGTGGCGCGTGCCTTGCTCGCTGCCGGTGCCGATCCCACTGCGACCGACGGCTTTTGGACCCCGCTCTATGCCGCGGCCCACACCGGTCCCTACAAGCGCAAGCCGGCGCTCGCCGTCGCCGACCTAGTGCTGGCGCATGGGGCACCCGATGACATTTTCAACGCTTCAGCGCTCGGTCGGGTACAACGGGTGGCCGAATTACTGGCCAGTGACCCTAGTCTAGCCAACTCCCGCGACGGTATCGGCTGCACGCCGCTCTTCCTGGCGGCGTGGACCGGGTATCCGGTCGTTGTCGAACAGTTGCTCCAGGCCGGCGCCGATCCGAACGTCCGCAGTCGCGCCGAACAAACGCCACTCGATACGTCGGTTACCCACATCTGGGAAGGAGAGCAGTACACGGTTGCCCGTCTGCTCCTTCAGTACGGCGCCAATCCGAGCTTTTTCGCAGCGTGTGTCGTTGGCAGCTCGGAGCACGTCAAACAGTATCTGGCGGACGACCCGACACTTGTCAACCGGCCCTTTGACGAGGGCGGGACCCCGCTTGACATCGCGGCCGAGGCCGGGCACATGAAGGTCGGGGCGCTGCTTGTGCAGGCCGGGGCCGAGGGGGACATCTTCTCGGCCGCCAGTCTCGGACGGCAAGCGCAGGTCGAAACCTTGCTCCGGCACGACCCGGCGCTACTCGACGCCAAGCGTCGCCTGGGCGGCTATCGGCCACTGCACTGCGCGGCGGAGTGCGGCCACCCGGAGATCGTGCGGCGCCTCATCCAGCGCGGCGCGGACGTGAATGCCCGCAACGCCTGGGGATTTACCCCGCTGCATCTCGCCGTGCTGGCCGCCCGCGGCTACCCACCGACGGCCGCCCACTTGGCCATCAGCAATGTCCTCCTCCGGCACGGAGCCGCCGTCAACGCCCGGGACGACTACAACCGCAGTGTGCTGGACGTGGCTACCATCGGGGCCGCGAAACCAGGGGCG
Source organism: Chloroflexota bacterium (assembly GCA_022824545.1). GTDB lineage: Bacteria > Chloroflexota > UBA11872 > UBA12225 > JAJDUF01 > JAJDUF01. The sequence goes on along the minus strand of JAJDZR010000096.1, from coordinate 9,275 downwards.
GTGCCCGGCATCGTTGAGGTGCTCTCCCGACACGGCGCCAGCTAAGGCCGGGAGACGGGCTAAAGCCGCATCACACCTGGCACCATCAGTGCGGCTTTGGCCTGTCAGGGGTAGGTCCATCCCCCCTAATGCCGGCCGAATTCGCGGGCCAACTGGTCCTGGCTGAGGTGGATCATCGTTGGCCGGCCATGCGGACAGGTGCGGCCCAGGTCACAGGCTTCAAGCTGCCGGATGATCTCCGCCATCTCCGCAGCGGTGAGTGCATCACCGGACTTCACGGCCCCGTGACAGGCCACCGACCAGCGGGTGCGGTCGGCCATCGGCCCGTCACCGTACTCGCGTCCGAGCGCACCGTCTATCACCTCAGCGATGGTGCCGGTCTGCGAACGCTGCGCCAGCGTCGCCGGCACCGCGCGCACGAGCCACGATTGATCCCCGAACGGTTCCAGTCCGAAACCTAGCTCGGCCAATACCTCCCCATGCTCCTCCAGCCAAGCGTGCTGGGTCGGCGAAAAGGAGACTACCTCTGGTGCAAGCAGCAATTGCCGGTTGCGCTCCCCGGACGCGACGGGATCGGCCGCCTCGCGCAGCAGCTGCTCGTAGAGCACGCGCTCGTGGGCGCTGTGCTGGTCAATGAGATAGAGGCCGGTCCCGCTGACCGCGACGATGTACGTTTTCGCGATCTGGCCCAGCACTTGCAGACGATCTTGGTGGACCGACTCGTCCGGCAGCAGCGGCGGTTCCACCTCGGCCGTTGCTTCTGTTCGCACGGCCCCGGCCGCCGCCGCGAGCGCCGCCCCAAAGGGTGCAGCCGCACCTTCACCCCCTCTCCGCATGGGGGAGACGGAGCCGGGGGGGGAGGTGCGGCCTCCGGTGACCGCCCCGGACGTTGGTGGCGGCGATGCACGACTTGATGCCGGGGCCGGTGGCCGCTCCCCCCACTGCGGGACCGTCGCGCGATCCTGGGCCGTCAGCGCCTCGCGGATGGCGCGCTGCACCAACCCGTAGACGAGGCGCTCGTTTCGCAGCCGTACCTCGGCTTTCGTCGGGTGGACGTTGACATCCACGTCCTCGGGCGGCACGTCGAGCCGAATCACCGCTACCGGATGCCGGCCGCCAGGCAGCATCGCCCGGTAGGCCTCAGCGACCGCATGGGCCAGGAACGGGCTACGCACCCAGCGACCATTGACGAGAAACGCCAGGTACTGCCGGTTCGCCCGGTGCTCATCGGGCAGCGCCGTGAAGCCGGACACGGCCCGGCCGCGCTCTTCCAGCGCCGGCAGCGGGACCAACCGGCCGGCGACCTCCGGTCCGTATACGGCAGCAATCGCGTCGAGCAAGTCGCCGGTGCCGGGCGCCTGGAGCGCGTCGCGCCCGTTGTTCGTCAGCGACAGGGCGACGTCGGGGCGGACGAGCGCGAGCGCGCCGAGCGCGGTAATGATGTGCCGTGCTTCCGTCGTCGGCGATTTCTGGAAGGCGGCCCGCGCCGGGACGTTATAGAACAGGTTACGCACGGTGATCGTAGTGCCCGCCGGCCCGCCCGTCGCGCCTTGGTCGGTGATTTCGCCACCTACCATGCGGAGGCGGGCACCCGTCGCGGCGTCGGGCGGTCGGCTCACGATCTCCAGGTGACTGACCGCGCCTATGCTTGCCAGCGCCTCCCCGCGGAAGCCGAGCGTGGCCACGTGGGCGAGGTCGTCCGCTGTCGCCAGCTTACTTGTGGCATGGCGTGTGACGGCCAGTTCCAGCTCGCCGGCCGGAATGCCCCCACCATCGTCGGTCACACGCATCGCGCCCAGCCCGCCGCGCTGGATGGCTATACGCACACCGGTTGCGCCGGCGTCGAAGGCATTTTCGACCAGCTCCTTGACGACCGATGCCGGACGCTCGACCACCTCACCGGCGGCAATGTAGCGCACGACTTCTGGCGACAATTGACGGATCGGCATGATGACTCCCGCTCGTTGGCTCCGGCGAGTGGCGCGTGCTCGGTGTCAACCGGCACGCTTGGTCCTACCCTGAGGATACAACGGGCCAGGAGGCGGCAGGATGCCCAACGACGAAACGAGCGCATACCCCGCGGCAACACCGGAGCAGCCGATAGTCACGATTGAGGGCGAGCGGGTAGCGCTCGGCCCCCTGCGCCGCGACCTCCTGCCGCTCTACCAACGCTGGATGAATGATCCGGCAGTGGTTCGCACCGTCTGGGCGAGTCTGCGACCACTGCTGCTGGAAGATGAACAGCAGTGGTACGACCGGAAGATCGGCGCGACGGACACAGTGCTCTTTCAAATCTACATCCGCGACGTCTGGCGCCCCATCGGCAATGCGGGACTTTTGGAGTTAGACCACCAGCACGGAGTTGCTGAATTCGGCATCCTGATTGGGGAAAAGGACTGTTGGGATCAGGGCTACGGCACCGAAGCGACTCGCCTAGTGCTCGACTACGCCTTCATTGTGCTCGGTCTCCACAACGTCATGCTCTCCGTCTACGACTTCAACTACCGCGGCGTTCGCGCCTACGAAAAGGCCGGCTTCAAGGTCATCGGCCGTCGCCGCCAGGCGCTGCGCCTCGGCCACAAGCGACATGACGTGATCTTCATGGACGCTCTCGCCACGGAGTTCGAGAGTCCCGTGCTCCATCGCCTCTACGTCGAGGGCCGGCATGAGATGCCAACAACCTAGTCCGCTCAAGGGTGCTGCACTGCACTCGAAGGGGCGAAGAGCATGAGCAAACCGGAGCACATCACGTTCGATGAATTCGCCGCCAACCTCAGCGCAGTATTCGAGCGCGTTGTCCACGAGCAGGAGATCGTGGTGGTCGAGCGCAATGGCGTGGCGGCCGTGCTCCGGCCGGCTGAGGCGGCCGCGCCGCGCCAGGCCAAGAGCAAGGCCGACCGCGAGGCGTTTCTGTCCACGTTCGGAGCTTGGGAGGATGTGGATACCGAGAAGTTCATCAAGGAAAATTACGAGCAGCGTAACCGCTCCATTCGGCCGCCGGTAGAGCTGTGACCTACCTTGGCGACACGGATCGGGTAGTGGATTGGCTCAAGGGCCGAGCAGATGCTCGACGGCTGCTGGCTACCCTGGACAACGAGGGGTGAGCCATTAGTCTTAATCACTTACGGAGAGGTCTACGACGGCATCTACTACGGTGCCAATCCACAGCGGCATGAACGGGTCTTCCGGGAGTTCATCCGCTCAGTACCGGTCTTGCCTCTCAACCGCGCGATCATGCGGCGCTTTGCCCGCGTTCGCGGACAGTTGCGCCGCCAAGGGCGGATCATCGGCGATCCCGACATCCTCATCGGTGCTACGGCGCTGCACTATGATTTGAGCCTCGTGACGCGCAATATCGCGCACTTCGAGCGCATTCCCGGCCTGAAGCTCCATCAGTCCCGATGATATCGCGGAGGGACGGTGAGCCGGCCACAAGCGGCATAGCCACGTGGCCGCCACCCAGTGCTATACTCCGAGCCGATGGAACAGGTATCCCCCTCCCCGCCTGCGGCTCCAGTGCCCATTCCTCAAGATGGTGCTCCCTCGCGGTGGTCACGGTTGCGTGGCTGGGGCCGGCGGACACAAGACCGAGGCGTCTCGCCCGAGTTGACAGCCGCCCTGCTCGGCATCGCCACGGCCGGCGCGACCATCGGCTGGTGGGTTGCGGCCGGACCGCTCGGCGATGCGGCGCTGGTCACGCGGCTCATCGCGCTCCCCGGCCTGGCGGCCCTCACCTGGGCTGTCGGAGGGGGCGCCCTCTTGACAACTGCGAAGCTCGTGCAGGCACGGGCGCCACGTATCAGTCGTCGCGCGGCGCTCCAGATTTCTTCGCTCCCGTGGTTTCCTTGCTTGGCGTGTATACCCGTGGTGCTCTCGATCATCCAATCCGGGCGGACGGCCCATGACCTCCTCTCCGTGCCTCACGTGGCCCAGGACTTCACTTTCTACTTGCTGGTGTGGTGTGTGCTGCTAGAGGCTGGCGTACTGGTCGGAGCCATACTGGCGGGTCGTCCCGGCATCGTGTCGACTCCAAAGGAGAACGTGTCGACATCACTCCGCTTGCCTCCCGTGTGGGTGGCCATTGTGCTGACCGTTGGCCTCACAGTCCTGTTCAACTGGGGTATTCTGGATCAGTTCAGCATGACGCAGGGTGAGTTTCTGAGTCACCGACGGGCTGCTGAGATCATGCTGCACGAGGACCACTTGCCTTACGACCTCGGGCGACCAGTCTGGCAACGGATCAACGTGCCGCCATCAACATTTGTGCTGTTCTGGGGGCCATGGACCTTGCTCCCTGCCCAAGTTGGCCTCGTTGTCTACTTCTTCGCCCACTATGTGGCCTTCCTTATTGCCGCCATGCTTCTGTTCCGTCTTTGTGCGCCAGGGCTGCGACCATTGGAGCTTGGTCTCCTGCTCCTGTTCCTCGTCTCGCTCTTTGCGCCATGGCGGGAAACCATCTGGCTGGGGCAACCGAACGGCTTCATTCTCCTCCTGGTAGTGGTGGGGTTACGTTGGTTTCTCGCCGGTCGCACGTGGCCGCTGGCCGCCGCCATTGCGGCGGCGCTGACGCTCAAGCCCACGACAACCTGGCTGTTGGCCTATTTCTTGGTACGCCGCTCGCTACGAATCCTGATCGCCATTGGTGTGATCGGCTTGGGCACGATTGTGGTGTCCGCTGCGATAGGAGGGATTGAGCCATGGCGTGTATGGCTGACGGAACAAGCGCCGTTACTCCTGCGCGGAGCCGCGCTCTTTACCAGTATAGGCTTGCCTTCGCTCCACGCACGACTCTTCCTCACTGCTCATGCCTACGCTTCGCCAGCGCCGATGCCATACTTGCCACTGGCCCAGGCGCTCAACTATGTGGCCATGGTCGGTGGTGTGTGGCTGCTCCTGCGCCTCGTGCGGCGGGACCGGCTGGACAGTGACCGGATCGGCAAGACGCTGGAGTTCGGGTTAGCACTGACGCTTTCACTCACCCTATCACCGCTAACCTGGCTCCACTATGCAGCCACGGCGCTCGTCGGATTGACCGTCCTCCTCCACCCGGCAGTCCGTGCTGCGTTGCCGCGATCTTCACGCGCCCCGATCATGGCCCTCGGTGCATTTGCTTTCGCCACCCTCTGTATTGATACCGAGCTACTCAAGGCCCGCACGGATGCGTGGTGGGTCGAAGCGCCCTTGATCGGTTCGGTGAATAACCTCGGCCCACCGGCTCTGGTGGCGGTGTTGGCACTTGTGCTCTGGCTCTACAATCGCCATCGAGTCAGCATCGCACAGACCAACGCCCCCCCGGTTAGCCCCTCAGCGGAGCTTGGCTCGCAGGGGCGCAACGAGGTCGCGTAGCCAGTGGCGCAGCCGCACGTGCGGCGGCAGCACGTCGAGGGAAAGTACCGGCACCCAGTTATCGGGAGCACCAAGAACCGGGAGCACTTCACCTCCATCGAGCCGCAGGCGTAGCCGCAGGCGGTACGTGTCCGGGGAGAGTGCTGTGGGCAGGCGTAGCGTGTGCCGGTCGAAGACCGGGTCGGCGGAGCGCCAGTCCCCGGTCGGGACCGCCCAGGCCAGCGGGCGCCGTTCCCAGCGCCCGACTTGCTCTCCGCTACGATCCACCAGCGACCACTCCACGAAGTGATCGCCGTGGTAGGATCGCTCGGCACGCCACGCTACTTCCAGAGTCAGCACGTCGCCGGGTGCATACGGCCCCGGCGTGAGGGTCCGTACACCTTCCAGCAAGAAGTGGTCCCAGTCGTCGGTGATGGTCGCCTGCACGGGCTGCAAGACAGTAGTCGGCCCTAGCGGCCGGGGCTGCGGTGACATCGTGACATCAAGCAGGCCAACGGCAACCGCCCCGGAAACGGGATCGCCGGGCCAGGATGGCGTGAGCGGCTGCAAACTGGCCCCGTCGTAGACGACAAGCTGCACCTCATACGTTCCCGGTGCGAGGCCAATGGGCAGCCATAGACCCTGGCGAATCTCGACCTCTTGGTTGGGCGTCCAGCGGCTCGTCGGCTCGCCGGCCAGCGGAGCCGTGCGGAGATCGAAGTCCTTGGCGATCCGCTGACCGTCCCAGCCGACCAGGCGCAGCGACGCGCGATAGTCGCGGTCCAGCTCCTGCCGAGCACGAAACCGCAGGATAAATGGCGCCACGTCGCCGCTGACGATCTCGTCTACTTCCATCAGGCCACCCGTCAGCTCGATGGCCGCGCCGAACTGCGCCGGCCGCAGCGGCGCCTCCAGCTTGCGCGGATGCAGCTTGAAGACACTCAGTTCGGCGGTATCGAAGGCCTGCCTGGTCCCCTGCCACGCATGGGTCAGCAGCCAGCGCTCGATCAGCCGCTGCGGGTCGCTCTGCGCCAGCCCTGACAGGACGAGCCAGATCCGCTCGTGCGGCGCGGCGAGGTCTGCGAGGACGGTCTCGACGGTCTCCTGATCCACTGCCGGCGGAGCCGTCTTCGGCAGCACGTGGTGAAATATCTCTCCTCGGAAGTAGTAGTCGTAGTACCAGGCCTGCCACGGTCCCGTGAGCAGCACCACGTCCACGTCGCCGTGGCGTTCCAGTGCCGCAATGTGTGTGGTGATCGCACTGTAGTCGGCACGGGTATAGCCGGTGTAGTACGTGGCACCGAAGGCGGCCAAGCCGACGCCCAGGGGAACGATTCCCAGCGCCGCGCCCCGCCGTCCCCACTGCCGGTGCAACAGCGCCACCCCGCGTGCTGCCAGCAGCATGGCAAAGGGCAGTGCGTGCAGCACGTAACGGGGACTAAACGGCTTGTCAATGACCAGCACTGCACCGGCGCTAACCAGCGAGATGATCAGACCGAGCACAAGCAGGGCCACTGCGCCGGCCCGGTCCGCCGGCTGTGAACGCAGTCCTAGCACCACGAGCGCCAGCCAGACGGCAGCAATGGCGATGGCCCAGGGCCAGGTAGCGACGGGACCGACCGCGAGCGCCAGCGCTGTCGTGCGCGCGGCGTCCAGGACCGTCGCCCCGGTCAGGTGCGCGGCCGAGGCGGCCGGTAGACTAGCCACTACTCCCGGCGCTGCCAGTGCCCAGGGCACCGGGCCGAGTAGCGCGAGGAGGCAGCCGAGGGTAGCCGCGCGCCACGGCAAGATGATCCGGCGCCAGCGCGCCAGTAGCAGCCACGCCGCCAGTGCCAGCGGGACGGCGAGTGCTAACGCATGGGTATACAGCGCCAGCCAGCTCACCAGGACGAACAGCGCCCAACGTAGCACGGATGGACGCTCTAGGGCACGCCACCAGAGCCAGAGGCTCAGGGCGACGAGCGTCGTGAGTGGAGCATACATCCGTACCTCCCGCCCGTAGAACACCAGCAGCGGCGTGGCGGCGGCGAGGAGCGCAGCATAGCGTCCGACCGTCTGTCCACCGGCACGCCGGGCCAGCGCAGCGACGAGCGGGACCAGCAGCGTGCCGACGAGTGCCGGGAATGCGCGCGTCAATGCTTCGGCGGTGCGAGCGTCTACCAGGTCGCGGAACAGGCTCTGCCAAGCGCCGAGTACCAGGTAAAACAGGGGCGGATGCTCGAACGGCGCTTGCGCGACCTTGGCGATGAGGGTGGCCGGCGACAAGGCGGCATAGCGCACACTGACGATCTCGTCGAACTCCAAGTCGCCGAGACCCGGCAGATTCCACAGCCGCAGCGCGAGGGTGGCCAGGGTCAGGAGGACGATGACCGGATCAGGGCGCCATCGTCGCATGACAAGTAATCACTCGCGTTCGCAAATAGCCTGGGCCGGGTCTACAAAACCAGCCCTGGCAGTGTATAAAAGACAGGAAGTTGGTAGGGCATCATTCATGGCGCCCCGATCATTCCCGCGCAAGCGGGAATCCACGTTTCCCTGCCGCAGCGGGGGGGCCATAGGGATGCCGTTCCCCGGCCTACTCCCCTCACTAGCCACTGACCACCGGCTACCGGCCACTGGCCTCACACACCGGCCGGCACCCGCTCCGTCTCGGCGAGATGGCCCTGCTGCCGGTAGCGTGTGAACAGCGCTCCCCAAGGTGAATCCCGCCGCCACGCCTCGAAAACGGCCCGGTCGCGTGCCGGCCAGCGATAATAGTCGTGGTAGGCCTCGGACCCCATGATGAACAGATGCACCAGCGGCGTGCGGAAAAAGAAACGCTGGAGCGCCTTCAGCGGACTGAACCACAGCAGATCGCCGATGATACTCGCCGCATTATTGCCGACGGTGAACCCCCAGCCGCGCTCCAAGTCTGCGCTCACGTCGTCTCCGACGAGCACGATGCGCCGCACGTCGCCACAGCCCAGGCCCTGCTCGTGTGCCAGGCGGATGTAGGGGATGGACAGTGGATCGAAGCCCATCAGCTTGGCCGCCACGGCGTCTATCGCCACCTGATCCGCCGCGGCGAGCAGCACGTCCTTCTGCCGTGGGCGCATCGTCCGCGGACCAGGCCCATTCCCGGCGGTCGTGCCATCCATCACGGCAAAGATACCAGGGTGAATCTCCTGCTGGATAGCGAGCAGGTCTACCAGCGTTTCGTGAATCCAGCTATGGGTGTAGTGACGCTTCGTATTCAGGAGACCGCCAAAGGCATTTTTCATCGCCCCGGTGGTGGTCGTGTAGATATGGCACTTGACCGTCGGGAGATGGACGATGTTCTTCCCGATGAAGTAGTCGGGCACAAAGATGCCCTCCGGGTAGATGTCGTCGAGCACACGCATCGGCGTGCGTGGCTCGTAGCGTACCCAGCGCATGTCCTCGCCCTTGAAGTTGTAGCGCACCGGGATACCGTGGTGCTCGAAAATAGGAACGTAGCCGTTGAGGTCCTCGCCCTTGAACGCATCGGTCACGACCGTCCGGTTCTGCACGCAGACCTGATGGTCGTAGCCCCGTGCCCGCAACGCCCGGACCGTTCCCTCCAGTTGCCAAGGCGTCGTATTCGCACCCGGAAACGGGAAGTGCCAGGAGATGTTGTCCTTGAGAATGGTCGTCAGGCTCGACTCCAAGCAGCGCTCGACACCTGCAAGCTCGATCAGCCGATCCACGTCGTCGAGCACCGCCTCCGGGCGCGTCCGCACCACGGCCACCACCGGCGGGGCTGCCGTCGCCGTCCCATTACCCCGGTTTGCGCTGCTACTGCCGTGCGCCGCGTCCAACCGTGCCCTCCGTATGTGGTGCCCCCCTATGGTCCCCCCGCTGCGGCGGGGGGACGGGCTATTCCCTCCCCCGTCCCGACGGGGGAGGGTTAGGGTGGGGGCCCACCCCGGTAGCCAAGTCCTCCCGCGCCGCTT
>JAJDZR010000168.1 GCA_022824545.1 Chloroflexota bacterium | reverse complement strand
CGCGACCAGGTGGGTCTATCCCCGCGTGGGCGGGGGAACCGTGCCGCGGAAGACACTGTCGCTGAATGTCGATGGTCTATCCCCGCGTGGGCGGGGGAACCTGCAATTGAAACGGCCTATGGGCTAGACTATGGGGTCTATCCCCGCGTGGGCGGGGGAACCGTCCTCCTCGGCGGCAGCGACACGGGTCAGCAGGGTCTATCCCCGCGTGGGCGGGGGAACCATGGCCGTCGTAATCGCGTGGGCCAGGTCAACAGGTCTATCCCCGCGTGGGCGGGGGAACCCCATAAACATAGCATCCGCGCTTGGGTTCGATGGGTCTATCCCCGCGTGGGCGGGGGAACCGCTAGTGTAGCATATACCGGCGGCCGATGCTAGGGTCTATCCCCGCGTGGGCGGGGGAACCCCACCCTGTAGTAAGAAACACCATAGGGGTCTATCCCCGCGTGGGCGGGGGAACCGCCTCGTAGCTACTCTTACGGGCTGCATCCATGGGTCTATCCCCGCGTGGGCGGGGGAACCGCGTCCAGCACGAGGCCATGCTTGACATCCTGCGGTCTATCCCCGCGTGGGCGGGGGAACCGCGACTTCACACTCCGGCTTGAGCTTACGATCCGGTCTATCCCCGCGTGGGCGGGGGAACCGCTACAAGTGTACAGTGTTTCCACTGCTGCTCGCAGGGGTCTCGGGAATATTTCTCGTCGAGTCCGACAGCCGACATATGCAAGAGGCTAGTGGTACTTCACCAAGTAGACGCCTTCCGCATCTACAAGCTCTTTGGGCGCGGCGCCCAGGGTCCGGATCTGCTGCTCGCCCACCGCTGCCGGGTCACGCCACGTCATCACTATCGCGCCTTGTTTTAGCTCCCCATGCCACTGCGCCAGCACCTCCCACACCCGCTTGCGGATACCCTGCGTCATCTGGGGCGAGGTGTACACGCCAGGTGCGATCTCCAACATCGCCGAGGCGAGAAACCCCCGATACCGCGCCTCGACGTTAATCGTGACGACGACGGTCATGCTGCACCTCACTCACCGGCGCCGGTTGGCGTTGCTGCCGCTGCTCAGGAGGTGGCACGTCCTCGAACAACATTTTGATCCGGTCAATCATTTTGGGGATGACGGCCTCGGTGCGGAGCAGCCTGCCCGTAGTCCGCCGAGTGTGCCGCTCGATATCGAGTTTCGAGTTGGCTGTGACCTCCCGTGCTGCGGTGAACGCGGCCGGCAGCAAAATCGTGTCGCGGAACAGATCGGCGATATCCAACGCAAAAGCGTCGCCGCTGTGCTCGTGAATGAAGCCCAACTGAGGAATGGCGCCAACAGCAGTAACCGCAATCACTGCCGCCGAGGTGACCGCGACCGACGCATGGTTGATGGCTTGATTGGGCAGGTCGGCTGCCAGGGGGTTGGCACGGTCGTAGCGCCGTCCCCGCCAGGTGATGCCATAGCGTTGGGCGAGGTTCTTGTATGTCCGCCTCATGCGAGCGCCCTCCATCCCGCGCAAGACATCGAGGCTCTGGTGCGGGAGCAGCTCACCCAAGCGCATGGCGTACATCTTGCGGGCGATGGTAATGCGGCTGCCCTGGGGATCGCCCCAGGCCCACATCTGCCGGCGGGCGATCTCGGAGGTGTCCGGCAGCAGAGGCGGTGCCGTGTAACACCGGACACCATCCGTACCGACCGCGACGAGCGCGGTCCCGTGCCGTGCCAGCAAGCGCAGCGCGTCGTGGCTGACGGTGGAGCCGGGACCCAGCAGGATCATCGAAAGGGACTGGAACGGAATACCGTACTCACCGTGGTCGAGGGCGCTGTCCCGATCAGGGGCGGCTTGGCGCTCGAAGCGCAAGGTGCCGTCCCGGACGGTCAACGCGCCCCGACTGAGCCAGAGCAGCCCATGGCGGTCCGCGTGGGGAATCCGGGCCGTCTCCAACCCAAGCCGGCCGCGCAGCAGGGGGGTACCCCCGGCTGCGGCTGCAAGGCGGTCGCGCGGTAGCATCGGTCACCTCGGTCGGACCCCGCCGCCGCGGGGAATACCTCTTTGGTTGTTAAGGTACGTCAAGCGGCGGCCTCCGCTCACTGGCCGGTGGCCCGGCGCGGGGGCCGGAGCAGGATCATGCCGTAGCCGTAGGCGCGATGCCGGCCGACCCCGTGCGCGATGAGGCGTGCAAAGGCGTCGGCATCGGTGATCCGGAGATTCCCTTGCAGCACCGCGTGCGGCCCCTCCGTTGCGTGGGCGCGGCGCTTCCGCACGGTCCGCACGCGCTGGAACGACGCCAGCCGCGTCTCTTTCTTGTCCAACTCCGCGCCACCACGCCGTGCCAACTGCGCGGCCAGCCATTCGGTGTAGACTTCCTCCCGACTCCGTGCCATCGTGCCACGCGGGTGCTGGCTCGCCTCCCACTGCCACACGTCGGTTTCGGCACCAGGACGCCTGCTACCACCCCCGTGCGTGCTGAGGCGGCGCTCTTTGGGGCGCGCAACCGGGCGGACGAGCACCTCGAATCCGAGCCGCTGTCCCGTGCTCCAGGTCGTGGGCATCGGCTTGCTGTCAATGCTCGCGGCGGGGAGCACCTTGCTCTGGAGGGGGCAGGCATAGGTCGCCGCGGCGTCCCGCAGGGCCGCGGCGTCGGCAGCCGCGTATCCGTAAAGGGTGCCGCACCGCCGCCGGCCACGTTCCGGCCGGGGGATCACCACGCGGAACGGCTGGGGTGCCAAGTCGCAGCCGAAGCTCTGGACCAAGAGGTGGTGCAGCGCATAGCCTTCATCGAACGTATTGCGGGCGATCAGGCCGCGTTCGCCGGCCCAGCGGTGGAAGGCGCTGACATCCAGCGTGGCCCGGATCATGTGCAGCGGTGCAGCAGTGCAGATCATGGCTGCTCATCCTCCCGCGTTTCGCCATCGTGCCCGAACTTGCCGACCGGCGCTGTGCCATCGCACACTTGGCGCCCGCCGCCGTGCAGGCCGGACTGCCAGTTGCGCTCGTCGGTCAACTGAAACGTCCGGTTGATCCGCACGCCATCTGGCACACCGTTCGCGCCCTCATTGGCCGGCCAAAGCAGCCGCACCCGCTCCGGCGCGTCTTGCTTACACTCAATGGGTACTTTCAGCAGTGCTTCCAGCGCGGTACGGCCCTTGTAGCAGTCGCCCTGGTAGAGGCGGCCGGATGGCAAACACGGCTTGCGCCCGATGAACAGCGGCCGCTGCGGTTCGTCCAGCGCCGCGGCGAGAGCGGCGAGCGTCGGCGCGTCGGCGGCCGGCTCCAGGCGCAAGGCCACGGTCACGCGCATATCGGCCCAGTAGTCGCGGTAGCGCAGGTGCGGCGCATCGTAGGTGTTGGCGCCGCCGGCCCGTCCTTCGGGAATACCGCGAGTGGTCCAGCCTTGATCCTTCTTGTTCAACTGCGCGGTCTGGAAGTCGGTCAGGCGCACATCGCCGGCCGGCTCGCGGTCAATCCGCGCGGCAAACACCAGCCGTTTTTGCAGCCGCTGGTGCCGCTCGCGCTCGATCCGCCGCCAGCCGAGCGCGTTGGCCAGCAGGCCAGTGAGCATGGACGCCGCCGGGAAATCGCGGATGACGCCGTAGTTGTCTATCGTCTCGCCACCGAACGCCATCAAGGGCGCCTCGAGGTTGAGCAGCAAGTGCCGCATGGCTCACCCGGCCTCGCCGTTCCGGACCGTCTGCGCTGCCCAGGCGGCCAAGTCATCGAGGCAGAGCCGCTCCGCCTGGAGCAGGGCGCAGTCGTCAACCGCCATCACGCGCCGACTCTCCCGCGCGCCATAGGCGGCATCCAGCTTGGACAGGTGATCGGTCAGGGCGTCCACGGCAGCCTTGGTCCACGCCTTGACCGGCTTACGGAAGGCATTGGCCAGGCTGCGCGGCTGGCGCGACCCGGCCTCAATCAGCAGCAGGTCGGCATAGCCGTAGGGTGCGGTGGAGCCGAGCTTGGCCCCCGGCGAGACGGTGGCGATCAACTGCACCAGGTGCTCTACCACCTGACTGGCGAGGGTCTTGTCCGCGCTGGCCCAGTCCTCGGTTTTGCAGCCCGTCAGGTTGGCCACCAGCCCCGGCACGTCCACGACGACGTAGCCGTAGAACAGCCCCGCCGTCAGCTCCATATCGCCAATGTGGTCGGCGCCCGGGTCCTCGTCCTCGTCCCGCAGGTCATCCACCACCGAGAAGTAGTCGCTCTCGCTTTCCTCCTGGTGGACGGTGAAGGCGTGGGCGACGTGAATGGCGGCGTCAATGTTCGCGCCGGGATCGGACGTGACCATCCGGCCGAACAGCGCGCCGATGAGACCACCGGGGAGACTGGTTTGCTCGCGGAAGGCCCGGAAGTTCTCGCGCTGCTCGTTGCGGCGCTGGGTGCTGAATAGCAGCTTGGCAGCGGCGGCCGCAGCCTTGGCGTCGTCGGAATGGGCAGCGCAGATCGCAGCCGCCTGCTCGCGGAGGTATTCGACCTCCGGCCGGCCGAGCAACAAGGGCTGCCGGCCACTCCGGCTCGTGCCGCTCTCTCCGTACACGCCCTTCTGAAACTCCTCCTCAACACCGTCTAGCACGTCCTCGTCAACACCGTTGGCCTCCCGGAGCGGCTGCATCACGCTGCGCGTGACAATCTCGCGCGAGCGGGTAGCGTCCACGGCTCCGGTGATATTGTGGAGCGAAAACTCGTCTTCCGCGACGCGCCAGTGCCGCTTGAGACACTGCGACGAGACGCGGGTACGCACCACATCGCCGAACGGCATCCGCTTGGCGAGGCCGCTATCATCGCGGTTCAGCAGCGCCGCCGGGTACGAATGCAGGGTATGGATTTGCAGAAATCTCGGGGTAGTCACTTCATGTCTCCTTACTATGTGTTCGCTTCCTGGCTTTGGGTGCGCTGGGCGTAGTTCTCGGCTTGGTAGTAGGCACGGGCGATACCACGCCGTTCGTTGTCGGCCTGCTCCTCGTCATGCCCCTCAGCGAGGATCAACGGGGCCATCCGATACCAGTTGAAGGGCTGATCGGCCGCAGCCAACATGCGGAACATCCGTGCCAGCAGCGTCCGCAGCATCGGGCCGCGCGCAGTCAGTAGCCGGTTCAGGCGCGTATGGCTGTAAAAGCCGGCTGTTCTGCTCCGGTCATCGCCGTAGAACAGCGCCTCGCCAATAGGCGTATGCCGGTCGTGCGCTGATCGGCTCGCTAGGTCGCTGCCCGCAGTGCGAGTCATCAGCGCCAGGCCATGCAGGGCGAGTGCCCACTTGCGTTCGACGGTGGGACTACCGAGTAAATCCTCCCCTGCCATCAGCCGCCAGAAGGCGGCCGCGTCCGGGTCATCCGGGTCCATGCGGCGTAGCTCGGCCAGGTCGCCGCGCGGAAAATCCTCGGCAGCCAACTTTCCGGCAAGTCCGACGGCTATCTGGCCCCACGAGCGGCCCTGCGCCGGCCGGCAGGCGGTTTCAGGAATTGTTTCGGTCGTCACTCGCTCCCTCCTTCTTGGTCAAATAGCGCTGGGAATCCATCTTTTGAGCCACGGATGCGCCCACTGAACACACTGTCGGCACGCACACTGGCCCGGAAACGCTGGATGGCCGGGCAGGGTAGGGAATCCTCGGCATCCTGGAGAATCTGCCTGGCGTGGTCTATCACGCCGTCCTTGTCATTTTTTAGCCAGCGGTTGCGGATTTGCGTCCGCTTGGCCGGATCGTCTTCCTGAAACTCATCTTGCAGCGAGTCAAAGAACGTCGTGTCAACGATCTCGTCGAGCCTGTCGGCCCAGGGATTGGCGCGGGCACGGTGCTCGTCGCTGACGCTATCGGTGTTGCCGCCGGCAGCGAACACGGAGACCGCGTGCCGCAGAATGCGCTGCACCTTGCCAACATCTGTAATGCGTTCCCTAGCGATGTCGCCAAACTCTTGGCGAGTCATACGCGGTACAACCTCTTCCCTGAAGGGGATAATCCGCTCGTGATAGCCCTCGGTCTTACCTTGACCACGCACCATCCCGCGCGCGACCAGCAGCATGTCCTGCGGCGAGCTTTCCTCGGCAGCAGTAGGCTCGAACAGGGGCGGCAATTCCCAGTCCTTCCAGAGATAGTCAACGGTGCGCTTGTAGGTGAAGCCGCTGCGTGCCAGGGTCAGCGACTTTTCCTTGGTGATGGGTGTCCAGGGATCGCCGGTGACACCTTTCGATGCTTTGGCCTCAATACGGGCCCCTTTCGAGGTTGCACGGAGAGCGCTTACCCTGTGGCTCGGATCGGCTTGCAGCCGGATACGCCGGCAGACCTCGATATAGAAGGGGTCGAGTTTGCTGAGGAGCAAGGCCTCAGCCTTTGTGCCGTCCCAGGGCTGGTCCCACAGCAACCGGACTCCGCCATCGCGCGTAAGGTCAAGGTCAAGGATGCTCTCGCGTTGCTCCAACAGCGCCCCGATGTCACGCCCTACGTGCCTTCCCGGCCGCACGGACGGGGTGAGGGTGAAAGCCGGCCGGCACCCTAGCCCACCGTTCATGCGAGATATGCCGTAGTTGCCGGCGCCACCAAAGCCCTCCATGGTTTGGAGACTGATGAGCGCAAAGAGCCAATCGTTGATGGTGGCCGTCGCCGCGACCGCTGCCTTGAGATCGTGGTTTTTCGACGTGACCAGCATGTCTAGCTCGTCGGGCGTCTCGACTGCGCTCTTGAACTCGGCGAGCTTGTCCGGCGCGGAGGCCGGGGGCTGCATGAAGGCCGGCTTGGTGATGTCCTCGACGATCAGCTGCCATGGCTCGTCGTTCTCGTAGCCGGGCGTGAGGCCGCTGATGAGGCCGTGCCACTCCTCGGCCGTGGTCGGCGGCGTGCTGCGGCTGGCGCGGTGCAGGGCCAGGGCGCCGAGCTGGACGAGGAAGGCGTGCCAGGCGTGGCGCTGGTGCGGCCGCAGCGCCGGGAAAGCGTCTACCTCGTCGGCCATCAGCGCGGCGTAGACCTCCGGCAGTGTGGCCGGCTCCAGCGTGCCGGCCGTTGTATCCATGCGGATCAGCGGTTCGGTCAGGAGGTTGAACATGAGTCGTGTCCTTGTTGCTGGGCATCCTTATTCAGAACGGATGTTCTGCTACGGTGGTTGCTCTCTATGCTCTACCGAACGGCGGGCAACTCTCGCGGTGGCGGGCCGTCAGGAGCCTGGTCGATATCGACTAGGACTTGGCAGGCCGCGTGCGGCGTACTCACTGAGACAGTTGACAGGCCATCCGGCAGCAGAGCGGCTACACAGGTGCCATCAGCCAGTTGGACGCCCAAGCGATTCCGCGGTTCTTCCACAAACATCTCCTCACTCCTCGGAAAATTTGAGCAGGACTATTAGCCTAAACATTATAGGACAGGCGTCGTGCCATTGTCAAGCTCCCAGATTCTCCCCACGGAAAATGGTATTCTCGCAGCGAGCGTGCCTCTCCCGTGCTCGCGGGAATAGACCGGTCTACGCTAAGAGTCCTGCTGGTTCCCCCGCACACGCGGGGATAGTCCGCCGGGGCTGCGGCGGCTAGAGGCGGCGCAGCCCTCGGCGGTCGTAGCGGAAGTGGCGCTCGCTCACGCTGAACTTGAAGCCATCGCCTGCGAGCAACGGTGTTACCGGCTCGGATACCAGCTTCGCCAGCTTGGATGCATCAGATTCATCGTCGGGCATCAGCCAGTGCATCGGCAACGACAGTTTGTCAATCAGCTGCGCGCCATCGAACGGGCTGGGCGGAGAGGGATCGAGGCGTATATCTAGCTGGTCGTCGCCGAGGCGCGTGCGAATCCGCTCCTCTTTGCTGGCGAAAAGAACCGGCTTGGTAGCCATCAGGCGTCTTGCAAAAAATGCTATGTCGCGCCGGATGGTGTGGCCGCGCGCGGTTTGCCGGTCGGCGATATGCCCACCTGCCATACTGATCGCGTGCTCGCACCACTCATCGCCCATTTCCCGCGTGATGACCTCTAGTGCATCATCATGCGTGGCCTGCTCCACCAGCTCGCGGTTCATTTCCGGGATGCGCCATTCGGGATGCTCGGCAATCAGCCGCCGCGTCGCTTCCAAGATGGTCAAGCTCCCGTAGACGTGGCCGTGCGGCCCCAATCCGTTAGCATTCGGCGTGTACTTCAGCAACGGGGACAAGTCGTTGTCCGGCGGCGTCAGGACAATGCAGGTGGGCGTCGCGTAGGCGGCCGGTCGGCCGCTGCGTTTATGCCGGTGGAGGCGGCCGATGCGCTGGAGCAGCACGTCCACCGGGCAGAGGTCGGTAATCAACAGGTCGGCGTCAATATCCAGCGACTGCTCCAGCGTTTGCGTACCGACGACGATATGTCCGCCGGGCAGCCGCTCTTTGCCGGGCCGCCCTTTGCCAAGCCGCCGCTCCACCTCTTTGTCCAGCAGCCGGCGATCTCCGGCGGCGAACCGGCCATGATGCAGCGTTAGTGTGTCGCTGACAGCGAACAGCAGCCCGGCGTCGGCGGGGCCGGCCAGTGCCTCTAGCGCCTCCTGGGTCTCGATGGCGTAGTCAACCGTGTTGCGAACGACGAGCACCTTGGCGCCAGCGCGGGCCGCTTTCAGGGCGCGCTGGGCGATGTCGGCAAAGTCGTGCATCCTGGGCACCGCCGCGATACGGACATGCTTCTCCTGATCGTTCTCGCCGGCCGCGACGACCGCTGCAGCAGTGGTGACGGCCGGGTAGGCGGTGTTGATCGCGTCATCCAGCGAGCGGGAGGGGGGGGCGCCGGTGCGGCGCAGTGGGAGGAGCCAGCGCGAGCGGGCGGCCGAGCCAAGCGTCGCGGACATCAGCAGGGCATAGCCGCCGGCGCCGATATGGGCAGCGAGTAGTTGCTCCAGGATGACGCTCATGTAGGTATCGGAGGCGTGGACCTCGTCTACCACCAGCAAGTTGCGCGCCAGGCACGCGGCCCGCAGATGGGCGTTCTTGACCTGGAGCGCACCCAGCATCGCCTGGTCCACGGTGCCGACGGCGATCTGCGCGGCGAGATAGCGTTTGGGATTTTCGCTGGCCCACGGGCGGTCACGCTCCGGCTCGCCAGCCGCCGCGTGGTCATAGGGCGGCACGGCCACGCCAGCGGCATCCGGGTCGGGTTTGTAGCCGGGGACGGCCAGCACGACGGCCGGCCGGGGCGGGGGCAACAGCTTGGCGATGAAGCGCTCGACGCGCCCGTGAATCTGGACGGCGGCCGCGCGCGTGGGCAGCGCGAAGTAGAGGCCATCCACCAGCCCTCGCTCGTACATGCGGGCAAAGCGCCACAGCGCGGCCTCCGTCTTCCCGGAGCCGGTCTCGGACTCGATGATGACCAGTGGCTGATCCGGCGGGAGATCATGCGCCGCGCGTTGAATGGCATTGGGTCGCTCGATATGGGGGAACAGGCCCGAAAGGCTGGCCGGCGCGGTGCAGGAACGGCGTTGGTCGGCGACGTGCAGGCCGATGCTCTCGATGGCACGTTTTGCTTGCTCGCGGGCCGTGGCAATGTAGGTGGCGTCCGGCCAGTCACAGTACGGGAACCAGCACTCGTTCGAGCCAAGCCAGTCGGCCCAGTTGCAGAGGCCGAGGAACATGTGCTGGAAGGCCGGCTCAGACGGCAGCGGCGGCGCGTCCGGGTCGAACGCCGCCGGAAACCACTCGCGCACCAGCTTGCCGATCCGCTCGACACAGCGGCGCGGATCGAGGTTGCCAAAGGAGCGCCAGACGGGAGGGTTAGCTGACCGGCTGTCGAGCAGATTCAGCGGCTTGCCATGATGCGACAACGCGGCGACGAATAGAGCACAGGCGGTCTCGCCGCCCTTGTCATCCCACTCCAGCATGGGATACCAGCCCAGCGCGTCGAAGAACCACGCGGCCGTTGTTTCATCCTCCCACATCAGAACCGGCTTTAGGTCCGAGGTATGGCCGGTGGGCTGCGGTTTCCGCTTGCCCGCCAGGTCTGCCGGACGCCAGATTCGCGCCTGGAAGCCGACATTCACCTTGCCGATGTCGTGTAGGGCGGCGAACACGGCCAGACGCGCAGCGGTTGCGGCGTCAAGGTCGTCGAGGCCAGCGGTGCGGGCCAGCCGGTGCCGGATCGTCGGCTGAACCAGCAATGCTTCGAAGCAGGCGCCGACATCGGCCAGGTGGTGCTCAAGCAGGTGAATGCGCTCCGGCGCCTGGCGGTCGGCTTTGGCCCAGAACAGCCTGGTGTAGGCCGGTGTGTCCTCTACTCGGCCGACCACGGATTCATTACCTCAACGCCACAGCCGGCAAAGTCATCCACATCCCTGGTCGCAACCCGTGCCCCTCGGGAACGGGCTATAGCCGCGATCTGGCAGTCGGCTTGACTGATCGGCCGGCCAGCGGCACGGCGATCCGCCGCGATCAGCGCATAGGCGCGGGCAGCCGCACTATCGAAGGGCAAGATACGTTCGGCGAACAGGACACCGAAGGCACGCTCGGCCGCGGCAGCCAGCCCGCGCCGCCGCCTTCCAAGGGGCAACAGTGCGATGCCGCTGCGGACCTCCGCCTCAGCGACGGCGGTCACGAACAGCGTGTTCGCCAACTGCTGGTCTAGCCAGGCAAGGACCTCCGGCTGTGGGTGGTCACGCATGAATTCCGAGACGACGTTGGTATCGAGAACGATCATCACCGTTGGCTCAGTCAAATCGGGGCGGTTCCCGCATCGGTTCCCGTGGCGGGATATCCAGCTCTACGCCGCCGAAAGGCTTGAACAACTCGTGGAGGGCCGTGCCGAGGTTCTTTACGGGGGCTTTCTCCTGCCCGAGGGCAGCTCGCAAGATGTCATGCACCTCCTCCTCCAGGGAATGGCCATGCTGGGCCGCCCGGAGGTGGAGGCGCTGCTGTAGGCGCTCGTCGAGGTTCCGGACCGTGATAGTGGCCATGCCTGCACCTCCGTCTGTGCGCTTACTCCATCGTACCACGACTGCACGGCAAGCACTTGGACGGCTGGCGGCAGCGACTGTAGAGGTCTTGGTTAGGGCGGTTCGGTGCAATTCCGTCTATCACGCCAGGCTGCACCTGATGTGCTGGAGAAGCCGCCCCCTGACGGATTAGGAGGCTAGGTATTGGGGTGCCGCCTCACCCACTCTGGACGCCCATACTTGTCGAGCACGATACTGCCGGCGGGGGACTTGGGCACTCAGAGGGACACCACCAATTCCATCGTAGTACTGTGCATCGCCCCTTGGGTCCCATCACGTGGCGTAGTGTAGCCACGTCCACGTGCCGGCCAAACCGGCCGGTGGAGTGTTGAAAGCCACTATGATACGATCAACTCCCAGTAAGAACCAGGCACCAGCACCGACATCTATAGCCGGTGCAACCAGTGTAACGTAGCAGCGGACCGCTGGCGTTGAGGTTTGGGGCCGTGGCGGAGGCCAAGAGGAGCCAGTCAATGACCGATAGCGTTGCCCCAGCCGGCTACGATCCGACTCGCGACCCCCATCTGCACTTGCTCGTGGACAACCACGACATCCAGGATCAGTGGGGTCTCGAACGGATCATCCAGCAGCCTCGCCAGGGACGCGAGCAGCCGCTGGTCGTCGCCGACCAGCCTTGGGAGGGGACTGCCGTCCTGGCCTGGGGATCGGTGCTCTACGTCCCGGAAGAGCGCCAATGGAAACTCTGGTATGAAGGCTACAACCGGAACTGGGCAGCCGCCGATCGGTACTCCTTCTGTCTTGCCCTCTCAGCCGACGGCACGAGGTGGGAGAAACCCAACTTCGGCCTAGTTGAGTTCCGCGGTTCTTCCGCCAACAATATCGTCTATCATCCCCGGGACTTCGCTGCCGCGCACGGTGGCTATGGGTTGCTGGACATTACCGGCGTTATCTACGATCCGGCAGACGAGGAGTCCCGGCGCTACAAGACCATCTTCCAACAGAACAACCCCGACCACACGGTCTGGGGGGAGTACGCCGCGTTCAGCCCCGACGGTATCCACTGGCAGCGACGCGCCGCTGCAGTGCTGCCGGCCCAGGGGGATCGCACGAATATCTACCACGACCGGCACACAGGTCGGTATGTCCTGACGACCCGCGCACACAACAACATGCCCGATAACAAGGCCGGGCTGCGGCGCAAGCGGGTCATTGCGTGGTCAGAAAGCGACGACTTCATCCACTGGTCGCGGCTACGCACGATCATCAAGCCCGACGACTACGACCCTCCCGACACCACGCAGTTCTACGGGATGGTGCCGTTCCGGTATGGCGCGCGGTATCTGGGCTTCCTCGAGGTGTACCACACCGGGAGCGAGCACCTGGACGTGCAACTGGCGGCGAGCGTGGATGGCGTCCACTGGGAGCGGGTGGGGAACCGCGCGCCATTCCTCCCGGTCGGTCCGGTGGGGAGTTGGGACTCCGTCTGGGTGAGCTTCGCGTGCAATCAGCCGCACGTCGTTGGCGACCAACTGTGGCTCTACTATCACGGGCGCTCCACGGGGCATCGGGTCGCCCCGGCCTATGGGGCCATCGGCCGGACGGTGATCGGACGAGATCGCTTCGTGGCACTCGCGGCCGGGCGCGACGAAGGACAGCTCGTGACGGAGCCCGTCGAGGTGGGTGGCGAGCAACTCCTGGTGAACGCGGCTTGTATCGGGGGCGAGCTCGCCGTCGAGGTCATCGGCGATGACGGCCGAGCCCTGCCGGGCTACGAGCGTCGGAGCTGCCAACCGCTGGCTGCGGATAGCATCGACTGGCGGGTGACCTGGGCAGAACGGGAAGACCTGCGCGTTCTGGTCGGCCAGCAGGTACGCCTGCGCTTCTGGCTCCGCAATGGCCGCCTGTTTGCCTACCGCTTCGCCGCCGCTGGCTAGCGCCCCAGTCGCAGCGGCGGGGCCGAGTGGCCCTACATCGACAAGGAGGATCCGCAGGGCGCGAAGCGCTACCGGCCGCTCCTCATCCGTACACCTACGTTCTCAGCGATATGCTCGCTGAGATGCCGCACCGTTATATCGAGTAGCTCCGGGTGGCTGGCTGTGGGCTTACGCCGCATTGGGGTGTTTCGGCGCGGTCGAGTTGCCCCACCCACTCCACCCACCTATAATTACCCGGCGCAATGACGGACTCGCGGGAGTTGGACACCTACAGGGGCACGACCAATTCAAACGTGGTACCACGTACAGTCCCCTTAGGCCCACCACGACGAGCGAGACGAGCGATCGGTGGTCAGCTTGGGACGAGTGTAGTGCTCGCCCCGCTTCCGGCTGATTGCTGATCGCTGTCCTGTCTTCCGGGGATGTAGCTCAGTTGGGAGAGCGCCTGCTTTGCAAGCAGGAGGGCAGGGGTTCGAGTCCCCTCATCTCCACCGGATTTGACTTCCCCACAGGATAGTGGACGGTAGATGGTACCGAATTCCATCGCTAAGACACCATCCGTTCAGCCTTTGACGATTACTTGACCCTCCACCTACTGACGGAAGACAGAACCATACGTAGCGTCGCCCAATCCAAAGGAATCGTACATCGGGATGCGCTGTGGGTTGTCGACAAGTTGCTGGATGTCGGCATTCTATCGGTGCCCTAGGTCGTGGCGGTGCTTGAAGCGATGAGGGACGCTCCGAGATGTCCCGTTCCCAAACCCGAGATAGCTGCTCGCTTCCGTCGGTGGGAACAGCCTATAGCAGTCTAGCTACAGCAGTTGGTCCGGCTGGTCAGTCTACTCAGAGACCAGGAGAGTTGGAAAGAATGGAAAACGACATGGTCTGGGTCAACGAAGGAGGAGTCTTGAATGATGCGGAACACATCATTATGACGAGCTACATCGATCTCCGCCCACCAGAGAACAGAACCCCAATCACCGGCCTCATAAGGGGGTGCGAGCGAAAGTACGCACTCGAGGACTGTGAAACGATCATGATATCCAATCCTTCCAGATTCCGGGAATATGGAGAGGGGTTGATATTGGATGTACAGGAGGGATTGGCAAGAGAGGAATCAGTCGTAACTACTCAGGAGACGGCAAACGAGTCGACGAGGCAACGTGCAGTTTCCCAACTAAACGAGGCTCTTGAGCTGCTTGACACAAGTACGCGACTCACATACAGCGAGTCCAACACCAAAACCAACACGGACACAGCGAGCAAGAGCTTCACCTATGCCAAGGAATGGTGGGTTTTCTGCACATCAATCCAACCGGCAGCAGATGATTGGGAAGCCTGGAGTGGAACGCTGCCTAAAGATTACGATCACGTGTCTGTAATCGGCCAACCGGCAAAGTTCGCCCAAGCATTGGCGAACATGGTCGCGGACCAACTGGGGCCTCGATTGAGTGAAGGCTCAATGACCAACTCGACGGGAGGTGTTGAAACTGAGGAGACTAAACACAAGGGGCAGTGGGTCTTGCACGGCCCAGTGGTCTACACTGATAGCGTATACGATTTGCTGGAAGGCATTACGAACAATGAACAGCGGCTCGCTGCTCAGATTTTTGTGAAGGACAGAGAGTATGCGGGGCAACAGGAATATCGTTTCGCCATCCTGAACGAAGGTGCTGAACAGGAAACGGTCATTCTCCAAGTCTCTGGGATGATGAGAGACGCCCTAAAGCAAACCGACCACGGGCTAGTTCGCCACGCCCGCGTTCCATTAACCTATAGAGAGGATCTGGACACTGAGTCACTGCTCGGCAATACTGAAGGACCTAAGCCTATTGCCAAGCAAACGACTGCAAGGAAGAGGTCGGCGAAACGGGAAGAGTGGAGATTTGAAGCGAGAGGGCCGGATGGCGAGGTGCTATCTTCAGACGGGGGCCTCCGCGAATCGGTCAGGGAACAATCAGTCACCTGGAGCCAAGAATTCGAAGGAGACGAATCCCACGAGCCGACGCACAACCGCCAAGGCGACCATGAGACGGAAGAGCCACTCCCAATTCCTGATCCTTTGGACTCTATAGGAGATCCAGGCAAAGAACAGAGTGACGAGGAGGTTGCGAAGGAACTCGCTCTGGATGAATTCGAACTGGACGAACGGCATTCAGAAGACGACGAGCCTGCCATCCCAATAAGGACTGTAACAGGTCGTGTCTACAAGTCGTTAGAAGAAATGCTTAGTGACCCTACCTACCCCGTGGTCCCAGTGGGGAAAGTCTGGCAGGAAGACGTCAATTCACCCGACGAAATAATAAAGACCTACAGAGCGATTGATGTCTTAGATATGAAGATGAAGGATATTGAGGAGCAGTTTAGACAGGATATAGCCAGCGCAGGTTGGTATGCCATGCTATGCATCCGAAACATCTATGGAAGGCTCGGGGATATTGTGGATACGGTATCCATTGAGAGAGAAAGGTTCGTTGTTATTCGTCTAAAAGAAAACGAAGTATTGAACGTTCGAGCAAGAATCGTGATCGCTCCCAGTGGAGCCTATGCCTACAGCCTCTACTCTCCCAAAGAAGAACAACTAGGCTACGGAGGATTGGAGTGGGGCAACACGTTCTTCCCTATTGGCAGCCAAATCGAAACTTTTGAGAGATACGGCTGGCCAAAGAAAGTGCTCTGACACAGTCATAAACCAGACTGGCCGTCGAGTGTACTTGGACATCCGATTGCTCGATTACATTTGTAGAACGGAGTTTTAGAAGAAGAACCTCACAATCTTCCCAGCCACATCTCGAAGACGGTGCCATCTATCGTCCACGTTTGCCCACCACCCGACCCTTCTTTATTCTTCGGGCACATGCGTTCACAACTCTAGTGCCAATGGCCGACATGCGTTCACACCCATGGATTCCTCGTGCCACGCCTACACCCTGCCTCCCCGTCCGGTGCGCTCACCCCGGATCGCCTTTCCGAACGCTGCTATTGCCCGAACACCGTGTCCGTTTTGCCGGAAACACCCAGGTTCTGGACGCGCAGATCATCCAGCGGCGCGGTCTCGGCCTCGTTGAAGGAGGCTGTGCCGAAGAAATGCGCCAGGTACTCGGCCAAGGCGTCCTGTTCGCTGCCCGGGGCAGCGAAGTTGGCGCGGCCGGGGGTTACCAGTGCCGGCCCATCTATGCGGCCGTTACCGTTGGTGTCCGGAAAAGCCGGGTTCGGCGGGTTGGGTTGCCCGTCCTCGCCGGTGAGGTCAACGCGATCCGCACTGGGGATGGGGAATGGGTACCCGTCGCCGCCGTTTGCCAGGAAGTTCAGTGTGACCATCTTGATCCTGCGGTCAGGGTCGCCGACTACGACTCCACGCTCGATGACACGGTCGGTTACGCTGCCACTGTCGTCCACGATGGCCAGCGAGCGGACACGCTGGCCGGGCGGCGCTGCGGGGTCGAAGCTGAAGCGCATGCCTGCAATCTGTGGAAACCGACCGACCGTCACGTGTCCGACGCCGTCGAAGCCAACCGCGTGCTCTATGATCGCGGCAAGCTGTCGTGCAGTCAGCGGAACGATGGCGAGACCGTTGTTGAAGCGCAGCGTGCCTTCCACGTCGAACTGCGACAAGTCGCCCGCTTCTTTGCCGATGAGTGGGTTGGCCGGCGGCAGCAGAAACACCGCTTCAGCAGGATCGGTCGTGCCGGGTGGCTGGACGACGCTGCCGATTTCGCCCCGAATGCCGCCGCTGTTCTTGAGGGAGACCGCCACCTCCGCGTCAACCTGTCGGGCCACCCACAGGTTGGCGTCCGCGGTCAGGTTGCCCAGGTTAGTTTCCTGGGTGCGTACAGCGCCGCGACGACCCGCCAGGTAGACACTCGTCTTGCCGATGATGTTGCCGTCGCGGGCTTGCAGCACGCCCCGCAAGGACGCGACGATGCGGCTCACGGCCGGGATGGGCCGCCCGGCGAACGCCTGTGCCCCCTGCGTGTCCGTCGCGTACACCCCGCTGACGAACGGATCAATCGTCTCCGGCAGCACGACCCCCTGCGCGTCGAAGGCGACCACCAGGCGGCCCAGATATTTGTAGTCGCCGTCAGTGTTGACCAGCAGCAACGGCTCACCCTTGGGGGATTCGAAGCGGAGCGGGTACGTGTCGGCAGCCTCGTCGCTGTCGCGCAGACGGTCGTTCGCATCGGCCAGCAGTGTATTGGATCCCCCGGCGACGATGATGTCAACGTCTACCAGTTTGGTGGCCAGCGTCTGCTCAATGGCGATTTGCTGCATGTGTGCCAACAAGATGACTTTGTTGATGCCCTGACTGACGAGTGTGTTCACGGCCTGCTGGATGATCGCGGCCAGCGCGTCAATGTCGGTCCCGACCGCCGGCTGGACGGTGATGCCGCCGATGCCGGTGATTCTGGCCAAGTTCGGTGTCGTCGCTCCCACCACGCCGATCCGCTGGCCGTCAACGGTGATGACAGCGCTCCTCGCCAGGCTGCCGGCCACCAACACCGCCTCTTGGCCATCCGGCACCACCAGGTCGCGCAGGTTGTCATCGCCAGCGAACCCCAAATTGCTCGATAGATACGGAAACCTGGCCCCGGGATAGGTCCTGCCATCGCGAGTATCACTGCCAATGGTCGCCGCGAACGCGCCTGTGCCGCGGTCCAATTCGTGATTACCTAAAGCGGACGCCTGGAAGCCCATGGCGTTGAGGAGGGCAATATCCCCACGCCCGTTCCCGGCCACACCGAGCACCGTATCGTTTGCAGCATCACCGGCCGCGAAGTAACGCGGCCCGGGCACGTAGTTGTCGCCCGAGCTGAGGATCACGGTATTGTTGGGAAACTGCTTCCGGAAGCCGTCCAGGATGGCCGAGAAATTCTCGACATTGCCCAGCGCCCCTACGGTGCTATCCATGTCCGCAGCGTGAAGCAACTGCAACGTGAAGCGCGAATCGCCGAGTTGCTGCACGTCGGTCTCAAGTTCGCTGAGACGCTCCATGGTCAGCCGGTGTCGGGCATCCGCCGCGCGTTCAAGGTCGGCGACCTTGAGCTCCAAGCGGTCCAGCCGCGCTGCCAGGTCGCGCGTTGTATCGCCGAGCTGTTGCTGGTTCTGGACATGCTGTGCCTTCACGGGACCGTCGAGGGCCGTCAGGTCCTGTTCCAGTTGAGCAACACCCCGCCCGACTGCACTTACTTCCTCAGCCAACGACTGTGTCCAGTCCAAGAGAGCACCTGACGACTCCTCGGTCGCTTGCGCCATCCGAGTGAGGTCCGCCAGGCCCGCTCGGAGGACGGCTATGTCCTGGTGCAACGCATTGATTGCCGCTCGTGCCTCAGCCAGTTCGTGCGTCGTATCGTCGGCGCAAGAGGTCAAGACCAGGAAGGCAAGAATAGCCACCCCAGGCAGCCAACTGCGTCTATGCGACACTGCTCCTCCTCCGAAGGTGCTGATTGGCAGAAAAGACGCAGCTACCAGGTCCCTGCTCTAGCCTCTCAGCGGGATTACGGACCGTGATACTAGCCGGCCTGCGCCTCCTCCTGCCAAGTCACTCCATCGTACCACGATGTCGTATGACGGGAGCGCCGGTGGCGGAGGTCGCCAGGATTGGCTGGACTGGACAGATTGCACTGGTATCCGGCGCAGCGCGTGGTATACTTAGAGGGTAGTCCGTTGTCCGTCGGGTGACGGGGCGTTGGAGTAGTGGACTAACTCATCACCCTTTCAAGGTGAAGATCACGGGTTCGAATCCCGTACGCCCTACCGTAGGGTACTGTAGACAGTACCGGGCTCTTCAGTGCATCCGCCGCGGCGCCTCGGTCTGGCGGACGACTGTTAGGTACCGGGATGGCATAGCGGATGGTGGCCGCGCCCGGGGCCACGGTGATCTCTTTGACGAAGGACCGGATGAAGGCCTTGGCCTCCGTGCGGTCGCTCGTCCGCAGATAGGCGCGCAGATCCTGGACGCCGGCCGTGATGGTCTCTACGTTATCCAGCCCCGCCCGGCCCGCTGACAACCGGGCCCGGGTTTCGTCCGCCGCCTGCTCCAGCCGCTCCTGACGCGCCCGGTGCGCCTTGATCCGCGCGGTGGCGTCCGCGAGTTCGAGGTCGCTGGTTTCGATCACCTGCCACACGCGGTCCAGCCGGCGCTGCACCGCCGCCAACTCCGTCTCGATACCTATCAGCTTCTGCCGCTGCTCGTGGGCCACCCCGTCCAATTCCGCATCCACGAGCCGCACGAGAGCCCGGAGGTTGTCCGCCGTCAGAATGCGGTCTCGGATCTGCTCGACAATCAGCCCCTCAAAGTGCCGGGCGTTGAGCCGGGGGGCGTCGCACGCCGCGCGGCCCCGGTGGAGCAGCGACTGGCAGACGTAGTAGGCGAACTGGCCGCCCTTGGCCGCCTGGCCGGAGAGCGCCCGCCCACACCGGCGGCACGTGACCAACCCACTGAGCAGGTAGGAGCTGGCGGAGCGGCGGGGGTGGGCGTTGGTCGGTGCTTTGGCGGTTAGCACGGTGGCTACCCGCTGGAACTGGTCCCGGGAGACGATGGCCGGGAAGGCGCCCGGCACACGCACCGGCGGGGCCTGATCCTTGGCCCGCACGCCCCAGACCAAGGTGCCGGTGTAGACCTCGTTGGTCAGCACGCGGTGGACCGCCGACTTCAGCCAGCGCTGGCCGTGGGGACTGGCGATCCCCTCGGCATTGAGCGTTTTGGTGATGTCGAGGAGGCTCTGCCCGCGATCAGCCAGGGTGAACAGGCGGCGCACCACGGTGGCGGCGGGCTCCGCCACGGCCAGCTTGGGCCGCTGCTTGGCGCCGTCGGGCACCAGCACGCGGGAGTAGCCGTAGGGCACGCGGCTGGACACCCAAAAGCCACGGGAAGCCGCTTCGCGCATGCCCCGCGTGACCTCTTGGGCCAGATTCTCGCTGTAGAACTCGTCCACGCTCTCGATGATCGCTTCCATCAGCTTGCCGGTGGGCGAGTCATCGGCGTGCTCCGTGATCGAGACGACCCGAATGCCCTTGCGCCGGAGCATGGCCTTGAAGGCGACGGCGTGTTCCCGTTTGCGCGTGAAGCGCGAGAACTTCCAGACCAGGATGACCTGGAAGGGAGCGGAGGGCCGGCTGGCATCGTCCAGCATCTTGCGGAACTGGGGCCGGGCCGCGACGCGGCCGCTCTCCGCCTCATCGACGTACTCATGGACCACGGCGTGGCCCTGTTTCGCGGCGTAGTCCCTGAGGGCCCGGAGTTGGGCGGCGACAGAAAGGTCCACGTCTTGGCGGTCGCTGGACACGCGGGCATACAGGGCCGCCGGGGTGAGGTCTGGTTGGTTACGCATCAGGGTTGCCTCCTGTTCGTTGTTCCTGCTCCGCTCGGCGGGCTTGGAGCCGCTCGTAGCGGATGGTCTGGCGCCATTCCCGCTCCTCCATATACAGCCGGAGTGCTTCCCGCACCAGGTCGCTCATGGTGCGGCCTTCCGCCCGCATCACGGCCCGCACCTGGGCCGCCATGGCCGGGGGCAGCGAGAAGGTGATCGTCTCGGTGATCCGCTGCATGGCCGCTCCTATTGCGACTTAGTCTTACATAACTATGGACCATGCCCGCGATCCAGTCAAGGCAGTGGTAGAACGCGGTGGGAGGCCTCGGTCCGGGGCTTGCTGGCCCTGTCTCCCAGGGTACCGACCCCGCACAGCGGGGGTAACGTCCTGCAAGGGAGGGCAGGGGCGTCCCCCTCTATCGGACCCGCAAATCGCGCCGGGGGCACCGCTGCAACAGAGGTGTACCGGCACCTGCACTGGATTCCGCTGACCACCTCGTGGGTCGTCGGCCCGCGTTACCAGCGATGAAAGGTGAACCGCCGTGCAAAGCCGGGGCACCGGGTTCTGCAACATATGTGCCACCGCAGGTAACATAGGGTCTGACAGGAAAGATCCAGGTGCAGCCTTCCGGCTGGGCCAGTCCCGACCGGAAATGTTGAGCACGGCCCCGGTGGTCATGATGTCCCGTTGTCCAGCGCCCACAACTGGCCCCGGTCGGGGTGGTGCGGCGGTGGCCGGCGCCAGGCGTGGCCGAGCACGCCCCGCACGGTCAGCACGGCGAGGTTGGAACTGAGGAAGGGAGCCCGCTCCACGGTAGCGGCCACCCGCCGGAAGGACGCTTCGTCAGCGGGCGACTCGAACACAAACAGCACGTGGGGCAACTGCCCGTCGTGATCGCGGGCGGCCCAGCCGCTGTGGAAGTACCGGCGATAGGATTCCAGTCGGGCCGGCACCCGACGCGGGGTGGTGGCCCGGCGCTCGAACTCTAGGAGGTAGGGGCGCCACTCGCCCCGGTAGGCCAGCAGGAAGGAGGCGTCGGGATGCACCACGTAGGGCGTCCCGAGGTGCCAGTAGCCGACAGCGGAGCGGGCGGTGGGCAGCAGGTCCAACAGCTCGTAGTCCGGGGCGCGACTGGCCTCGGCAGTCAACGCGGCGGCGAAATCCGTGAGGCCCGTGTGGTGCTGGAGTTGTGTGGCGAGGACCCGCAGCGCGGTGCCGGCGTAGGCTGGAGGGGAGCCGCTGCCGGAGTGCGGGGAGCGGGTGCTGATCTTGGCGCTCCACTGCGCCAGCGTCGGCCCCACGGCGGCGCGATCCCGGTGGGCCAGGTACTTGAGCGCGTCGTCGGTGAGCACGTACCGCGGGCCTTCAGCGCGCACCAACCCTCGGCGCAGCAAGGAGCGGAGTGCTTGGCCCGCCCGGTGCCGGGTAACGCCGCCCATGAGCCCGGCGAGTTGCTTCCGGGTGCAGCGCGGCCAGGCCGCCAGCAGGTCCAGGGTTTCCTTGTCCGCGCGGGTCAACTGCACCGCAAGGGCGGTGGCCAGTTGCCGGAATGGGTCCGGTGTGGTGGCCCGCACGTCGGCCGCGTACAGCGCGTCCGGGTCCGGCGTTGGCGTGGGGCGGTGGGACACGGGCGCCCCGGCCAGCCGGCACTCGGTCCAGGCCACGATGTCGGCCAGGGCCGCGTCGGGGGCAATCGGCGCCGGTGGATGGTCGGCGACACCGGTGCCACCTTGCTGCCAGACGACGGCCGCCGCCCCGCCAGCCAGTAGCTCGTCCGCGGTCGCCACGAAGGTGGTGCGGTGATGCTGCGGGTCGCCGAGGGCGCGTATCGCCCGGCGGATGGCCTGGTCGGCGTAGGTCAGGAGCAGGGTGACGGTGGGTCGTTCGTCGTCGCGCAGCCGCTCCAGGCTGTGCAGGCGGTAGCGCAGGGTGGCGGTGGGCAGTAGGGGCCCCTGGCGCAGCAGGCCCATTGAGCGGCCCCCGGACAGGGTGACGATGGCGTCGTAGGGCCCCTGACGACAGTGGTCTACGCGCACGGGCTGGCCGGACGGGTCAGCGGCGGCGACCAGAGCGGCCACGTGGTAGAGCACAGCCACGGCGTCTAGGCGCGCGGCCAGCAGGCGGAACCACTGGCGCGACACCGGGTAGGCGTGCAGGAAGGCTGCCGGGTCGGCCGTCGCGGCGCTGGCGGCGGTGAGGCCCGCCGGGGTCGGGAAGTACCGGCGCTGGGGATGCGGCCCGAGGAGCCCCAGGCGGTGGGGCACAGAACCGACTAGGCCCCGCTGCGCCAGCGTTGCCAGCCGGTCGCGCAGGGTGGAAGCGGGAATCCGGCCGCAGCAGGACAACTCCCGCACGGTGGCCAGCGGCGTGGCGCACAGCAGCAGGAGGGTGTCCTCCAGACCCGCGGGCAAGGGGCACCGGGCCGGGGCCGGTCTCTGAGCGGGAACGGGGGCCATCAGTGCCCAGGTGGCGGCCTCAAGCGCGGCGACACTCCCGCCCACGGTATCTAGGATCGCGCGGGGCAGAGCCCGTCCCAGGTGGCCACGGGCGAGACAGCGCCAGAGTGTGTAGCGAGAAACTCCGAAGGCGTGGGCCGCTTGCCGTCGGCCATATCGCTGGACGTAAGCGCGCACGTAGGCGCGGATGGCGGTGCCGAGAGCACAGTCCGTCACGGCCGCCTTCACCAAGGGGCGGCTCCCGCGCTCCGTCGTCATCATGTCCCTGCCCGGCGGCGGCCATGGCCCCCCAGTCCATTGTCCGGGCTGGGCAGGATAGCGGTAACGTCCTGCAGGACATTGTGTCGGGGCCGATTTTGTGGTATGGGGCGGTGGAGCTGCTGCGGACCAACGCCTGCGCGGTGCTCTTGATGGGGCGGCGGCAGGAACTCGTGCCCACGCCTAACCGGCAGCCACGCGGGCGACCGCTGGCGGCGTGGCGGCTGCGGCCACGGATGCTCGCGCCGGGGCGGTCGTGGTAGTGGCGGCCACCCGCTGGGCGACCAGCGTGCCGTCGCCGTTGTAGACGAAGGTGCTGGTGCGGCCGCCGGTCACCGCCACGCTGGTCTGGCGGCCCGGCAGGTCGTAGCCGTGCGTGTAGGTCGTGGCGCCCTCGGTGCGGGTCAGCACGGCGCCGTTGGCGTCGTAGGTGTAGCGGAACGTGGTGGGAGATACCCCGGCGAAGGTCAGGGCACAGCGTATTCAGGGGGAAAGGTGCGCGGGGACTGACGAGGCACCCCGCGAGCAACCCCATCAGTCCACGATCCGAATGGGCTCACAGGACAGCCGCTTCACCCCTACTTCGCGCAGCAAGCGGTAAACTCGTTGCGAGATCACGACATAGGTTACAGCACTGCGTAAGTCGCCAAAGTACTCGTAGGTGCGGTTGAAATCGGCCGCGACCAAGTCCTGGCGCCGGTAGGTCAACTGGGAGTGCTTCAGCCCGCTCCACAGATGATCGGGCGCGCACTGGGGCGTCAGGCCTCGGTTTGGGGACAGGCGGGTCGGGGGGATAGCCAGGGGGGGCAGCCGGTGGGTGGCCCGCACGCCGTACCACTGTGCCGGTCGGTCGGGGCCCACCGGCACCAGCTCCAAGCCCGTGACTTGGGCCTCTTGCAAGGCCTGCGCCAGCTCCGCGCTGCAGACCAACGGCCAGTGGTCCACGCGGGCGAACATCGCACCCTGCGGCTGCTCCACGATCCGCAGCGGCGCGAACTGCCAGTCCGCCGTGCGGCAATCGCAGAAGGGACAGATGGAGACATACTGCCGGTGCAGCGTGTCCCCGACTGAGCGTACAATCCTCCCACCCCCCAGGATGAGTAGCTCCGCCTGGCGTCGCTCCGCGGCGGTGTACTGCTGGCGGGCGCTGAATGAGGCACTGATGCCCTGCTGCCGGAGTTCGTCCACGACCGCATCCAGGCCCTCCGGGTAGTAGTCGAACTCGAACTCAATGCCCCTATCGCCGTAGGGCGACGTAATCTTCGCCGGGCCAAAGAGCTGCAGTGCGGCCATGGCGATGTCCTGCCACCGGGGCGGCTGCTGACGCCCGACGGTGGTGTCGAAAATCACGATTTCACGCATCGTGATGTGCTCGCCCCGTCAATCCACGATCCGAATGGGATCACAGCGCAACCGCTGCACCCCGACCTCGCGCAGCAGCCCGTAGACCCGTTGCGAGATCACCTCATAGCGGATGGCAGTCTCCATCCCGCCAAAGTGCTCGTAGGTGACGTTGAAATCGGCCGCGGCTAGGTCTTGGCGCCGGTAGGCCAGTTGGGAGTGTTTCAGCCCATTCCACAAGTGATCGGGCGCGCATTGGGGCGTCGGGCCCGGATTCGGCGGCAGGCGGGTCGGGGGGACGGCCACGGGGGGCAGCCGGTGCGTCACCCGCAACCCATACCACTGCACCGATCGGTCGGGCCCCACCGGTACCAACACCAGGCCCGTGACCTCAGCCTGCCGCAAGGCCTGCGCCACCTCCGCGCTGACGACCCACGGCCAGTGATCCACACAGGCCAGCACCGCACCCTGCGGCTGCTCCGCGATCTGTAGTGGCTCGAACTGCCAGTCTGCCGTGCGGCAGGCGCAGAAGGGGCAGATCGAGACGTCCTCCCAACGCAGTGTGCCTTCGACCGAGCTTACGATCCTCCCGCCACCGAGGATGAGCAACTCCGCCTGGCGCCGGTCCGCAGCGGTGTACTCCTGGCGGACAGTGAATAGGGCGTGGATTTGCTGGCCCTTGAGGTGAGCCACGACCGTTTCCAGCCCCTCCGGGTAGTAGTCGAATTCAAACGACATGGCCTTGCCGTAGGGCGACCGTTCGATCTCTTTGGGGCCGTAGGGGCGCAGGGCGGCACTGGCGATCTCCTGCCACTGGGACGGCGGCTGGCGTCCCACCGATACCTGGAAGCTCACGGTTTCTTTCATGGCCACCTGCTCCTGTGTCTACTTGGTCACGCCATCGAAGTGGCGGAAATACTTGTCCCAGACGACCTCGGCCAAGTCGTCCAGGTCAAACTCCTCATACACCCTCTTATGGGCATCCCAAATCTCCTGGAGCGTCGCGCCTCCAGTCCTACCTTTGCCATCCCCGTAGGGTATCAATTCCCGCAGGCGGCCCGTGATGTTTGGCTGATCCTTGTTGGGACCGTGGGTCTTGGCGTCGAGAAAGGCGCTCAGGATATCTTTCTCCGCCTGCTCCTTGCTCTCGAACCCGAGTTGTCTCCAGAACCGCTTCTCCACCAGATGGTGACGATGGAAGCCCTTGCGAGGCTTGAGCAGATGGTGCGGCTTAATCCCCCAGCGTCGGATCGTCTCCAGCGACTCTGCCGACAGGCCAGGAACCTTGCCGGCACCAGTGAGCTTCGACCGCCAAGCCTTGCCGGCGTCTATGAGCTGCGACCCGTGGCGCAAGTGCCGGGCCTTGCCAATGATCCCGCCCACGCCGACCAGGCCGGTGTTGATCGCCGCATTGACCGCCAGGGATTGGCCCAGATGAAAGTCATCCCCGGTGAGCTGGGCTATCGAATAGTCAATGGCGACATCAACCGCGGTATTGCCTGCCACCGCCAGCACCACGAACGCCGCTGCGATGCAGAATGGACAGTGGCCGCTGGGATC
>JAJDZR010000108.1 GCA_022824545.1 Chloroflexota bacterium | reverse complement strand
AACGGTTTACGGAACTGGTGCAGTTGTACAATAATACGCCCCGCAAGTGCCTGGACTATCAGACGCCCGCGGAAGTCTTCTCGCACGACGTGTTGCACTTCAACTGTGAATCCACCTCCCCGCTTGCGCGGGAATGACGGGAGGGGGACGGAATGATGTGGCTAGGGTGGCGTTCTAGCGCGTGGTGGACATTGTGATACAATACGCAAGCTCCTGCCGCCGGGCTGCCGCGTGGTAGAGTGCGTGCCGTGTCCCGAACCCCGGGGCCGGCTTATCTCGCCGAGCATGGTAGGGTGCAGTGCTGATTGATTATCTCCCCATCCTTATTATGATCGTCGTAGCGACGGTCGTATCGCTGGGCGTGGTCGTGATTGCCCGGTTCCTAGGTGCCCGGCGTCCTTCTACCTCAAAGCTGGCACCCTACGAATCGGGGATGACCCCGGTGGGGATGGCGTGGCGGCGGTTCCCCATCAAGTTCTACGTCACGGCGATGCTCTTCGTCATCTTCGACGTGGAGGTGATCTTCTTCTATCCTTGGGCAGTGGTACTGCGCGAGATGAAGGGCGCAGGACTGGCAGTGTTTGCGCTCGTGGAGATGGGCGTGTTTGCTGCTTTCTTGCTGCTGGGGTATCTGTATGTCCTCCGGAAAGGGGCTTTCCAGTGGGATTAAACGCGCCGGACACGCCGGTCAAGCATGGCGGCCTCGGACAACTCCCGATGGGCGGCCAGTTCACGGGCGAGATGGGCGTCAGCCTGACCACGCTGGACAAAGCGGTCGCCTGGGCGCGGGCTAACTCGCTCTGGCCGCTGCTGTTCGGCTTGGCCTGTTGCGCCATTGAGATGATGGCAATGAGCGCCTCGCGCTTCGATGTCTCCCGTTTCGGGGCGGAGGTCTTCCGCGCCTCGCCGCGCCAGGCCGACTTCATGATCGTAGCCGGCCGGGTCAGCAAGAAGATGGCGCCGGTCGTGCGCCAGCTCTACGATCAGATGCCGGAGCCGAAGTGGGTACTCTCGATGGGCGCCTGCGCCTCGTGCGGCGGCATCTACAACAACTACGCGCTCGTCCAGGGCGTGGACCGCATCATTCCGGTTGACGTGTACGTGCCGGGCTGCCCGCCGCGGCCGGAGATGGTCATTGACGGGATTATCAAGCTCCAGCGCAAGGTGGAGCGCCAGAAGCAGTTTGGCAAGCACGCACACGAATTGGCTACGGCGTAGGGGCAGTACCCGCCGAGCACTTTTCCCAACTCGCAGGGATAGTGAGTGTAGATGGCAACTGAGGCGCCGACCGCGGCTGCTGGCCCGGCCGCCGGTCACATGGCTCGGCTGATGGAGCAGTTCGGTGACTGTCAGCCGCCAGATACACGCTTGGCCGACGGCATTCCCACCGCCATCGTGCCGCCCGACCGGATACTCGACGTGTGCCGGTTTCTCCGTGATGATCCCGACATGCGCTACGCCTTTCTGGCCGAGTTGAATGCCGTGGACTACTTGGAGCGCGCTGACCGCTTCGAAGTAACCTATATCATCCACTCATATGACCACAATTCCCGCCTGCGCCTAAAGGTCCGCGTCGGTGGCGAGGAGCCGACGGTGCCCTCACTTGTGTCGCTGTGGCCGGCGGCCGCCTGGCACGAGCGCGAAGTCTTCGACCTGTTCGGCGTACAGTTCGCCGGTCACCCGGACCTGCGGCGGCTGTTCCTGCCCGAGGACTGGGAAGGGCATCCGCTGCGACGAGACGAGTCCCAAGGAGAAGAAGAGGTCTCATTCACCGAGGAGGAGGCCGGCCGCGAGCGGGGCGGTCCCGTGCTGCATCGAACCGGTTGATCCCCGACTCCCCCTCCCCATGCATGGAGAGGGGCCGGGGGTGAAGCGCAGAGCGACGGACGAGAGCGACAGCGATGGTAATGCTCAACGAGACGCCAACCGACCGCGGCACGATGGTGCTGAACATGGGGCCGCAGCATCCGGCCACTCACGGCGTCCTCCGCTTGTTGCTGGAGCTTGACGGCGAGACCGTCGTGAAGGCGGAGCCGGACATCGGCTTTCTCCATACCGGTATCGAGAAAACGTGCGAGGGGCTGACCTGGCATCAAGCGATCACCGCCACCGACCGCACGGACTACCTGGCGCCGCTGTCGAACAATCTGGCGTATATCCTCGCCGTCGAGAAGCTGTTCGGTGTCACCGATGAGGTGCCGAAGCGGGCACAGTACCTGCGCGTGATCCTGACCGAGCTGACCCGTCTCAGCAGCCACCTGGTCTGGCTCGGCACACACGGCCTGGACCTCGGGGCAACGACCGTCTTCCTCTACTGCTTCCGCGAGCGCGAGACGATTACCTCGATCTATGAGTTCGTCTCCGGGGTGCGCCTGATGACTAGCTACTGGCGCATCGGTGGGCTGTGCGCCGACGTTCCCGACGGGTTCGAGGAGCGGGTGCGCCACGTGCTCGACACCTTCCCGGATCGCATCAATGACTACGAGACCCTGCTGACGAGGAATCCGATCTTCCTCGACCGGACCGTGGACATGGCCCCCATCAGCAAGGACGAGGCCATCGCCTGGGGCATGACCGGTCCCAGCCTGCGGGCCTGCGGCGTCGGCTACGATGTCCGCAAGGCGTTCCCCTACTCCTCGTATGATGATTTCGACTTCGACGTGCCGGTGCGCTACAACGGCGACGTGTATGATCGCTACCTGGTGCGCGTCGAAGAGATGCGGCAGTCGCTGCGGATCATCGAGCAGGCGCTCGACCGGCTGCCCGACGGCGAGATTCGGCTGGACAACCCACGCATCACGCTACCCACGCGCGAGAAGATGTACGTGAGTATGGAGTCGCTGATCCACCACTTCAAGCTGGTGACGGAAGGACCGCGGTGTCCGCCGGGCGAGGCGTACAACCTGATCGAGTCGCCGCGTGGCGAGCTTGGCTGCTATGTCGTATCCGACGGCACGAGCAAGCCGCAGCGGGTGCGCTTCCGCACCCCATCGTTTCTGCACACCCAGGCACTGCAGAAGCTGGTGGAGAACCGACAGGTTGCCGACGTGGTGGCTGCTATCGGCAGCATTGACATCGTGCTCGGCGAGATTGACCGCTAGGAACAGCGAGGCGAGCGGAGAAGATGTTGTCCGAAGAAACGCGCGAGCGCATCCTTGGCTACTTGCCGCGCTACCGCACCAAGCGCGCTGCTATCCTGCCGGCGCTGTGGGCAGCCCAGGACGAGGTCGGCTGGCTCAACACGGAGGCCTACGAGGAAGTCGGCGAGCTACTCGACATGCACCCGACCGACGTGGCAGCCATCGCCAGCTTCTACTATATGTTCCACAAGCAGCCGATGGGCCAGTACGTCATCGAGGTGTGCAATAACCTGTCGTGCGAGTTGCAGGGCGCGTCGGAAATGCTGGAGCACCTGCGGCAAGAGCTAGGTATCCAGGATGGACAGACGACCGAGGGCGGGCAGTTCACCCTGCGCCATCAGGAGTGCCCCTGCTATTGCGAGTTCGCGCCCGTCATGCAGGTCAACACGGAGACCTACGGCAACCTGACCCCGGAGCGGATTAATCGCATTCTCACCGACCTGCGGGCCGGCCGGCCTGCCCTTGACGGGGTGGTGCATGGGCCAGACAGCGCGGCGCTCGCAGCCAAGGTCCCGCTGAATGGGCAGGGTGGTGACGACGGAGGGGCAGGTTAAGCATGGCGACGTTTGAGCCAGTGCTGCTCAAGTACGCCGACGACCCGGACCAGCACTGGATTGACACCTATCTCCGGCACGGCGGCTACCAGGCGCTGGAAAAGGCGCTCCGGGAGCATACGCCGGAGGATGTCGTCGGCATGGTCAGGAGCGCCAACCTGCGGGGCCGCGGCGGCGCTTACTTCCCGACCGGCGTGAAGTGGGGCTTTCTGCCCGACGACGGCAACCCGCGCTTTCTCTGCGCCAACGCCGACGAGAGCGAGCCGGGGACGTTCGCCAATCGGGCGATCATGGACAACGACCCCCATCAACTCATCGAGGGCTGCCTCATCTCCGCCTACGCCTGCCAGATTAATACGGTCTATATCTACATCCGCGGTGAGTTCTCGTTCAGCTATCGCCGGCTGGAGCAAGCGTTGGCCGAGGCCCGCGAGCGGGGCTACGTCGGTCGGAACATCCTCGGCTCGGGGTTCGACTGCGAGGTCTGGGTGCATCGGGGCGCCGGGGCCTACATCTGCGGGGAAGAAACGGCGTTATTGGAATCGCTGGAGGGCAATCGTCCGCAGCCGCGTCTCCGGCCGCCGTTCCCGGCCGTCAAGGGCGTGTTCAGCCTGCCGACGGTCATCAACAATGTGGAAACCATCTCCTGCGTGACCCACATCGTGAACTATGGCGCCGACTGGTTCGCCGGGATCGGCGCCCCGGACGCCCCCGGCCCCAAGCTCTACTGCCTCTCGGGCCACGTCAACCGTCCCGGCCTCTACGAGCTACCGATGGGCACGCCGCTGCGCGAGTTGATCTACGAGCACGGTCAGGGGATGCGCGAGGACCGGGCGGTCAAGGCCATCATCCCCGGCGGCGCCTCGGCGCAGTTGCTCACGGCCGACGACCTCGACGTGACGCTCGATCCGGGGGCCATCATGGCCAAAGGCTCCATTCTCGGGACCGGCGGTGTGATGGTGATGGACGAGACGACGTGTATCGTGCGGGCCAATCTGAACACCGTCCGCTTCTTTGCCAACGAAAGCTGCGGCAAGTGTACGCCCTGCCGAGAGGGCACCCGCTGGATGGTGGATGTCCTGGCGCGGATCGAAGGCGGCGGCGGGCGGACGGAGGACGTGGAGTTGCTGCTCGACGTGTGCGACAAGATCAACGGCAAGTCCTTCTGCCTGCTGGGCGACGTGGCCACCTGGGGCTTGTCCAGCGGTATTCAGAAGTTCCGTGAGGACTATGACCGCCACGTCACCGAGAAGCGCTGCTTTGCTGCGGTGCAGCCGACGATGGCTGCGTGAGCGATATTTGTTGCCCATCGGGACCGGAGCGAGGCTCCTAACCTGCGGAGAGAGACGGCATGACTGCCACCGAGCAAGAGTTGATTACGCTAACGGTTGACGACCAAGAGGTGTCCGTACCGCCGGGCACCAACTTGGTCGAGACGGCCAAGGAGCTTGGCACCGAGGTGCCGGTGTTCTGCTACCACTCGCGGCTGCCCGTTGTCGGCGCCTGCCGGATGTGCTTGGTGGCCGTCGAGCTACCACCGCGACCGGGCACGCCCCCCGACGCACCGACACCGCCGCCGCAGATCATGACCGGCTGCACTACGACGGTGATGCCCGGCATGAAGGTGTGGACCGACACGGAAGCCGTCCTGAAGTATCGGGAAGGGATCGTCGAGTTCCTGTTGATTAACCATCCGCTCGACTGCCCGGTGTGCGACGCGGGCGGTGAGTGCCCGCTCCAAGACAATAGCCACGACTGGGGGCCGAAAGAGAGCCGGTTCGTCGAGCAGAAGCGTCTGCTCCGCAAGGTCCACGATCTCAGCCCGCTGGTGGTCCTGGATCAGGAGCGGTGCATCGTCTGCTACCGCTGCACGCGCTTCATGGACGATGTGGCCGGCGAGCACGAGCTTGATTTCTTCGACCGCGGCTATAACTCCGTGCTCGGCACGCTCGACGACCGACCGCTGCAATCGAAGTTCCACGGCAACATCATTGATCTCTGCCCCTGCGGCGCGCTCACCAGCGACACGTATCGGTTCCGAGCGCGCCCGGGCGACCTCCAGACGACGCAGAGCGTCTGCGCGCAGTGTCCGGTGGGCTGCAACCTCAAGCTGGACACGCGCCGCAACGAGATGGTGCGGGTGCGCGCCCAAGAGAACACGGACATCAACGACATATGGCTGTGCAACAAGGGCGAGTTCACGTTCGAGTTCGTCTCGACCGATCAACGGCTGCGGACCCCGCAGGTCAAGCGGGACGGTGCGTTGGCCGCGGTGGAGTGGGACGAGGCGCTGACCGAGGTGGCCACGAAGATCAAGAGCATCCGCGATGAGCACGGTGCAGAGGCGATCGGGGTCATCGGTGGGCGCAACATCCCCAACGAAGACGCCTTTGCATTGCGCGAATTCGCCCGCTCGGTCATCGGCACACCGCACCTCGATCACCGGATCGGCGCCCGCGCCGCCGGACTGCCGCTCGCCGACACACCGGCGCCTATCCCGACGCTCGCCGAGGTAGATCGGGCCGGGGCGGTGCTACTGCTCGGCACGGATCTGACCAACGACCTGCCGGTGCAGTGGCTGCGGCTGCGGGCTGCGGTGACCAAGAGCGGCGCCAAGTTGATCGTCGCCAACCCGCGCGCTACCGAGCCGGACCGGATTGCCTACCACCGCCTGCGACACCGGCCCGGCACCGAGGCGGCCCTATTGCACGGGCTGTTGGGCGCCGTGCTAGAGCAGAGCGACGACGGAGCAGCCGCCGGCGAGGCGGCCAGCCTGTCGCCGGAGCGAGCTGCCGAGCTAACCGGCGTCACGGCCGAGACGATTCGGGCGGCCGCCGCCACGCTGGGGGAGGCCGGCAACGCGCTGGTGTACGTCGGCCCACGCTTCAACCGCCGGTCGGATCAAGACGACGTGGCCGCAGCCGCCTACAACCTCGCGCTGGCAACGGGCAATGGCGGCGGCATGACCTTCATCCCGGAGGGGGCGAACGGCCGGGGGGCCGAGGCGCTCGGAGTCGTGCCCGGCCAGGACGGACTACCGGCCGGGGAGATGATCGCAGCGGCCGCCGCCGGGACGATCAAGTGCCTCTATCTGGTCGGCGAGAACATCCTGGAGACACATCCCGACCGCACCCAGGCCGAGCAAGCCCTGGCCAACGCCGAGCTAGTGGTCGTACACGAACTGTTCGAGACCGCGACAGCGAAGGCTGCCGACGTGGTACTACCCGGCTTGAGCTTCGCCGAGCGTGACGGCACCCTGACGAACGTGGAAGGTCGCATCCAACGGCTGGGTGTCGCCGTCGCACCGGAGGACGGCGGCTTGGCCGACTGGCGGATCCTCGCCGACCTGTCTGGCCACTTCGACACGCCGCTCGGCTATAGCTCGGCCGCCGAAATCACGCTTGAGGCTTTCGAGGAGATCATCACACCGGCGATGATGCGCCGGGCAGCCTTCCCGGCGGAGGGCGTGCTACTGCCGGCGCCGGAGGCTGATGGCGAGCCACGCTCCGCGCCTGTGCCGGACCCCGATCCGGTAGCGGCGCCCGCCGCGGAGCCGGCCGCGCCGGGTGAGGGCCTGCGCTTGCTGACCGATTCCGAGCTAGTTGGTCACGAGACGTTGATCGAGATTACGCCGCAGTTGCTGGCCACTTCCCCGCAGCCACTCGTGGACATCAACCGCGCCGACGCCGCCCGTCTCGGCATTGGTAACGGTCAGGCTGTCAGGCTGCGGACCGAGCGCGGCGCCGTAAGCCGGCCAGCGCGGATAAGTGGTCGTGTGCCCGCCGGGGTAGTCTATACGCCTGACAATCTCGATTCGCCGCGGATCAACGCGCTGCTGGACTGGCAGCACGAGACAACCACCGTACAGCTTGAGCCGGTTGCCATGGCCGCCGCGACGGCCGACGCCGCTGCCGGAGGCGGAGCATGATCCCGGACATCCTCGCGGCCATCATCGCCGCGGCCATCAAGAGCTTCATCGTCATCAACCTGCTCTTAGCGGCCTTCGCGTACCTCACCTGGCTGGAGCGGAAGGTGATCGGCCGGTTCCAGCGGCGCATTGGCCCGAATCGAGTCGGGCCATTCGGCCTCTTGCAACCCATTGCCGACGGCATCAAGCTGGCGATGAAAGAAGACATTGTTCCGGATCAGGCCAGCCGCGTGGTGCATCTGGTCGCACCGCTCGGGACGTTGATGCCGGCGCTGATTATCTTCGCCGTCATTCCCATTGGCCCGTCGTTCGAGATTTTCGGCTTCCCCTTCGACTGGCACATCGGCGCGAACATCAACGTCGCCTACCTCTACATCGCTGCCATTGCCTCTTTGGGGGTGTACGGGCTGGTGCTCGGCGGCTGGGCCGCGAACAACAAGTACTCGCTGCTCGGCGGGTTACGGGCCTCGGCGCAGATGGTCAGCTACGAGCTACCGCAGGGGCTGGCGGTGCTCTCGGTGGTGATCCTGGCCGGATCGCTGAACTTGCTCGACATTGTGCGCTTGCAGACTGAGGGGAGCTTTCCCTGGCCGATAGCCCTGTGGTTCCCGGTCGGGTTCATCGCCTTCGTGGTCTACGTCATCGCCGGCATTGCCGAAACAAATCGCTTGCCGTTCGATCTGCCGGAGGCCGAGGGCGAGTTAGGCGCCGGCTATCACACCGAATACAGCGGCTTCAAGTGGTCGATGTTCTTCATGGCCGAGTACGTGAACATCATCAACGTGAGCGCGGTGGCCGCGGTGCTCTTCCTCGGCGGCTGGTGGCCGGGCTTCGCTTTCCTCGGTCCGGTGCTCGGTCCGATCTTGTCACCGCTCTGGTTCTTGCTCAAGCTGGCGATCTTCATCTTCTTCTTCATCTGGCTGCGGGCGACGCTGCCCCGCCTCCGCTACGACCGCCTGATGAACCTCGGCTGGAAAGTAATGTTCCCCATTGGCCTGGCGAACGTCATGCTGACGGCAGTGATCGTGGCGGTGTGGCCGAGTTAGCAGCGCAGCCACGGAGGACATGATGCAAGCACCATCGCGCCCAACACGCAGAAACCCCTTCATCGAGGCAGCGCAAGACTTTGCGGCGATAGCGCGTGGTCTGGGCGTGACGCTCCGCAACCTGGCCGACAAGCCGGTGACGCTGCAATACCCGGAGCAGCAGCCGGATCTACCGGCCCGGCACCGGGGACGCCACGTGCTACGCCGGCACGAGAACGGCCTGGAGAAGTGCGTCGGCTGCGAGCTGTGCGCGCTGGTCTGCCCGGCGAAAGCGATTTTCGTCGAGGGCGCCGAAAATCCGCCGGACAGCCCGATCTCCATCGGCGAGCGGTACGCCAAGACGTACACCGTCAACATGATCCGCTGCATTTTCTGCGGGTTCTGCACCGAGGCCTGTCCGACGGAGGCCATCCAGCTCAAGGCGATCTTCGAGCTAGCCGACTACACCCGCGAGTCGATGATCTACAC
Organism: Chloroflexota bacterium; assembly: GCA_022824545.1. GTDB lineage: Bacteria > Chloroflexota > UBA11872 > UBA12225 > JAJDUF01 > JAJDUF01. Next base: position 2,859 of record JAJDZR010000108.1, on the reverse strand, counting down.
CAAGGAGACGTTGCTGGACGCAGAACCGGTCGCTGATCCGAGCGACTCCTGGCTGCCCGGGTGAGCAGCAACTAGCGATCACAGAGACTACCGCTGACAGTGGGCCGTGCATCCCTACCTACGCAGAAGGCACTGAGCCGATGACCGAGTTGATCGAGAGCTTGCCGTTCGAGTTGCCCACCATCGAGTTGCTCATCTTCATCGCCACGGCGGCCGTAGCCATCGCGGCGGCCGCCATGGTTGTGTTTCAGCGCAACGCGATGTATAGCGCCCTGTTCCTCGTGGCGAACTTCTTTTGCCTGGCCGTCATGTACCTCCTGCTGGGCGCGTACTTTCTCGCCGTCGTGCAGATCGCGGTCTACGCGGGCGCCATCATGGTGCTGGTGCTCTTTGTCATCATGTTGCTCAACGTGGCACGACCGGAGCCAACCGGCACGCGCCTGGCCGGACTGAAGCTCTTCGGGGGCACGGTGGCCTTCATCCTGCTGGCACAGGTGGCGTTGGTTGCTGCTCGCAGTGCCGACGTGCTGCCGGAGCCGCCACCACCGGGTACCGCCGAGCTGACCTACTCACTCTCCGTAGCGGAGCAAAAGCTGTTGGCGGCAGCGACCGGGCCGGATGAAACGGCCTGGACGATTACGCTCACGCTGGACGGGACAGGAGCGGCCGCCGCGGGTGCGGTGCAGGTCATGGACGCCTTAGAAGCACAAGGCTTCAGAGTGTTCCGCAGTAGCCCGCCACGCCCGGAGATTACAGCAGACCGCGTGGGCGACACGGTGCGGGTGCTGGCGCTGCGGCCGGAGGAGCCGGGCCAAGCGGTCACCGACCTGGCCGCGACACCGGGGATCGAGGCGGTAACGGTGGAGCCACTCGCCGGGTCCCATACGCAGATGCTGGCCGCCGTCCTGTTCACCCGCTTTCTGTTCCCCTTCGAGGTGACTTCAATCCTGCTCTTGGCGGCGATTCTTGGCGCGGTTGTCATCGCGCGGAAGCGCGGTGAAGTCAGCCTCTCCAGGCAACAGACAAACGTGGTACCATCTGGCGGCCAGCAAAACGGCACTCCGGCCGCCGCGGAGGCGACCACTGCCACAGCAGCGCCGGTAGACGTGCCCAGTAACGTGAGGCCTACAACCTGATGGTGCCAACGAGCTACTATCTCATCGTCAGCGCGATCCTGTTCTCGCTCGGCGTGTTCGGGGTGCTGCTTCGCAAAAACACGCTGACGATCTTCATGTCCATCGAGTTGATGCTGAACGCGGTCAATCTCTCGTTCGTGGCGTTCTCCCGGCAGTTCGGGCACTTCGATGGGCAGGTCTTCGTCTTCTTCGTCATGGCCGTGGCTGCGGCCGAAGTGGCGGTGGGCCTCGCGATCATCGTGGACCTCTTCCGCACGCGCCAGAGCGTGGATATTGACACGATCAACCTGTTGAAGGGGTAGACAGCGTGGTGTATGCCGTTTGTGGTGACGTGCCGGCCGGCACCACCGTAGCCTTCAGCGGACTGTGCAGACCAAGCAGGTCAGGAGACGACCATTTCTGATGCTCTCTGGCTGATCCCGGCCTTCCCCCTCGCAGGGACGCTGATTAACCTCCTGCTGGGGCAACGGTTGCCCAGGATCGTCGTATCCATTGTCGGTGTCGGCGCGGTGGCGGCAGCCTTCGTTGTCGCCGGGGTCGTCGCCCTCTCCGCGACCGTGCCGCTCACTGCCGGGGAGACCGAAACGCTCCGGCAAGAGCTATTCCCCTGGATTGTGGCGGGCAACCTCGACACGTCTGTAGCCCTCCTGCTCGACCCCCTCTCCACGGTGATGGTCTTGGTCGTATCGGGCGTCGGGCTGCTGATCCACCTCTATTCCGTCGGCTATATGGCGCACGACCCCGGCTATCCGCGCTTCTTCACCTACCTCAACCTCTTCACCTTCTCGATGCTGCTGCTCGTCATGGCCGACAACTTCCTGGTCATGTTCGTCGGGTGGGAGCTAGTCGGCGTCTGCTCCTTCCTCTTGATCGGCTACTGGTTCGACCGTCCCGCCGCCGCCTCGGCCGGGAAGAAGGCCTTTATCGTCAACCGCGTCGGTGACTTTGCATTCATGGTCGGCCTCTTCCTCATCTTCACCACGTTCGGCAGCTTCGACTTTGCCACGGTGCTCGACCACCCGGAGCGAGTAGTGGATGAGGGCGGCGAGCTTATCACGGCAATCACGCTGCTGCTCTTCATCGGTGCCACCGGGAAGTCGGCCCAAGTGCCGCTGTACGTGTGGCTGCCCGACGCGATGGAAGGCCCCACGCCGGTAAGCGCGCTGATCCACGCCGCTACGATGGTCACGGCGGGGGTTTACATGGTGGTGCGGGCGTCGGCGCTGTATGCTCTGGCGCCGTTCAGCCTTGGGGTGGTAGCGATTATCGGCGCGCTGACGGCGCTATTCGCCGCCACGATTGCGCTCACGCAGACCGACATCAAGCGCGTGCTGGCCTACTCGACGGTCAGCCAGCTGGGCTACATGTTCCTGGCAGCGGGGGTGGGCGCTTTCGGTGCGGCCATCTTCCACCTGATGACCCACGCCTTTTTCAAGGCGCTCCTGTTTCTCGGCGCCGGGAGCGTCATCCACGCGCTGCACGAAGAGCAGGACATGCGCCGCATGGGCGGCTTGCTCCGGTATCTGCCGGTGACGGGCGTGACGATGATCGTGGCCTGGCTGGCGATCATCGGCTTTCCCGGCCTCGCCGGTTTCTGGAGTAAGGACCTGATCCTGGCCCGCACCTTCGAGGGCGGCCATCTATGGCTGTGGCTCGTCGGCGTGGTCACGGCCGGTTTGACCGCCTTCTACATGTCGCGCCTCATCTTCCTCACCTTTTTCGG
>JAJDZR010000123.1 GCA_022824545.1 Chloroflexota bacterium | reverse complement strand
CACCCAGTATGCGCGGATTCATGACGTGGGGTGGTGACCTACGGATCAGGCAAGTCGTCGCCGAACGTCAGCTCGGCATTGCGTTATGGGAAAGCGCCAGTAGCGCCGTAATTATGCCCCAGCGTGAAGACCCGGACGCGGTCTTGGAGGAAGTCGCCCGTGATGTGCGCCGCGGCTCTATCGTGCTGCTGCACTTCATCCGCGACGATGTTCACGCGCTGCCATTAATCCTGATGTACCTGCGCCGCCGCTATCGGCTGGTGACAATCTCGCAGCTATTTGAGAACGTGTACGAGTACATCGTGGAAGAAGCCCTGAACGAAGGCGTCATCTGACAACCGCTCAGGGCGGCGCTTCGGCCGGATAGACCTCCACTTCGGCCAGCGAGGTGAAGCCCGGGTGTCCGTGATTGGAGAGGATACGGAGCATCACCCAGATCCCCCGGGTCTCGGGAAACGTGAACCGCAGCGGTGCCGGCACCGGGTCTTCGCGGCGGCGGGTAGCGTCACGCAGCAGCCGCTCCGCTTCTTCCCGTGGGAAGGTGGATTGCAGGACGGATTTGTAGCCGGAGTCGGGACCGGTGACCGAGATCAGCAGCTCGAAGTCGCGGGGCCACGATTCCGGTGGCGAATCCGGGCTGACGCGCAGGATGAGCTTCCCCATTGACGAGTTCAGCGCGGCCCGGAACACCAGCTCCGCCGGAAACTCGGCCTGCTCCGAGCGCCAGTCCGCGACGTTGGCCTGCCAGAACGAATCGATGAGCGCCGACGGGCTGTGGCCGTCTTGCGAGGGGACGTTGGCGCCGACGTAGCTCCCCCCGTACACCGACAGGAGGACGTTGGTCCCCTCCAGCGAGGTGAAGCCGCCGCGCAGCCCGACCGCAATCCGCGCGGCTTCCTCTGCCGTCAGCGGCGTCTTCGCGGCCTCCCCGGCGACGATCCAAGCCGGGACCACGACGATGGCAACGATAAACGTGCCGATGAGCCAGTTGCGTAGCGCGGCGCGCGAGGGCCGTCGTTGCCAGAGGGGCCGGTTCTCAGTCTTGGCCGCCGCCGCGAAGCGGCGTAGCTCCGCAGCGCACTCGTCACAGTAGTGTGCGTCCGGCGGGTCCGGCGCCGGCCCGTGCCGGCGCCAAGGCCGACGCGGTGGCGGTGGCGGGCGCTCGGCCGGGGGTACCTCGTGCAGGCAAAAGTCGCAGTACGGCATGCGGCAGCGGCTACAGCGCTGCTCGGTAATGCGGTGCGGATGGTTGTAGCACCGCTGCTGTTCGAGGACGCCACCACGTAGCATCGGGTATCACACCGAGGGAGCAGTACACGGAAGCACCTGGGCAAGCCTACTACTGAACGTAACCCTTTGCGCTCAGTATACCAGTGGATAGCCGGGGCCTCTCAATGCCCGCTCGCAGCGCCCGCACTTGCACTCCGGGCTGCTACCATGGGCAGAGGCACCCGGCCGGCCCCTAGCAACGCCAGAGCCGGTACACCCGGAGTGTGCCCGATTTTGCTCAACGAGGAGGCCACCATCAACGAGCCAGCGCTGGAGACCATAGACAGCTTCATTGCCGAGCAAGCGATTGACTCGTCGCGGCCGGGCTGGAAGACGCGCTTGCCGCAGCCGCCGGCCCTCAGCTTCGACGCCACCAAAAGCTACTACTGGGACCTCGACACCAACCTCGGCGCCATCGCCATCCGGCTCCTGGCAGACGCGGCGCCGGTACACGTTGCCAGTACGCTCTATCTCACGCGGCTGGGGTTCTACGACGGCTTGACCTTCCATCGCGTCATCAGCGATTTCATGGCACAAGGGGGTTGTCCGCTGGGGACCGGGACCGGCGGCCCCGGCTATCAGTACGCTGGGGAATTCGATCCCGGTGTCAAGCACGACCGACCCGGCCTCCTCAGCATGGCCAATGCCGGGCCGGGCACCGACGGCAGCCAGTTCTTCCTGACCTTCGTCCCGACGCCCTGGCTTGATGGCCAGCACACCATCTTCGGCGAGGTCGTCGAGGGTATGGACACGGTGCGCGCACTGGAGCTATGTGGCTCCCAGAGCGGCCAGCCGCGCCAACGTTTGGAGATCAGGAAGGCCGGTATCCGGGTCGAGTAGGGCCTGGATTCCCGCGCAACCGGAAATGGCGGGATGGAACGGACCCCAAAGGCGGCAGCCTAAAGCGAGGAGAGACCGGTGGTGAGCCTAACCAAAGGATGGGGGCCGCTGCTCGCAGCCGTAGGGCTGGCCTGCTTGCTTACTGCCTGCGACGAGGAGCCTGGTTCAGGCACGGCGGCTGTGGCCACCGCGACTTCTCTGCCGGCCACACCAACCGCTTCACCGCTGCCGCCCACCGCGACAACCCCACCGACGGCGACCGTGACGGTACCGCCGACTGTGACGCCTCGGCCAACTGCCACGACGACGCCCACACCACTACCGCCGACGGCGACAACTCCACCGACGGCGACCGCGACGGCTACGCTACTACCCACCGCGACGCCTCGACCGACGGACACGCCATCGCCCACACCGCCACCGCCCACCGCCACGCCGGCACCCATCGCACTGAAGATTGTCGCCTACGTCGTGCCGCCCGGGTCGCGGCCCCACGATGTGGCCCCCGCGCCCGATGGGCGGGTCTGGTACACGGCGCAAGGCTCCGGGGAACTGGGAGTGCTCGATCCGGCCACGGGTAACACGCACCATATTCCCCTCGGGTCCGGCTCTGCTCCCCACGGTGTCATCGTCGGGCCGGATGGAGCACCCTGGATCACCGACGGCGGGCTGAATGCCATCGTGCGCGTGGACCCGGTCTCGGAACAGGTACAGCGCTTCCCCTTACCGGCCGGAACGGGCTATGCCAACCTCAACACCGCCACGTTCGACCGGCAGGGACTGCTGTGGTTCACCGGCCAAAGCGGGGTCTACGGGCGCCTCAACCCGGCGAGCGGGGAGCTGGTCGTCTTCCAGGCACCGCGGGGCCGGGGCCCCTATGGCATCGCCAGCACTCCCGACGGGCAGGTCTACTACGCCTCGCTGGCCGGCAGTTACGTCGGCCGGATTGACCTGGAGACGGGCCAGACTACCGTCCTCGATCCCCCCACAGCCGGCCAGGGCGCGCGGCGCGTGTGGTCCGACTCACAGGGGCGCATCTGGGTCAGTGAATGGAACACCGGCCAGGTCACCGTGTACGAACCGAACACGGGGCGCTGGCAGGAGTGGCGTCTGCCCGGCGAGCGGCCGCGGGCCTACGCCGTGTATGTGGATGAACAAGACATCGTGTGGTTGAGCGACTTTGGCGGCAATGCGCTGGTCCGTTTCGACCCGGCTACCGAGGAGTTCCGCGTCTTTCCGCTCCCGAACAGCCCCGGTAACGTGCGCCAAATCCTGGGCCGCCCCGGCGAAGTCTGGGGCGCCGAGTCCGCCGCCGACACGCTCGTCGTCATCCGCACCGCGGCCGCGCCGTGAGGCCGCGTGGGAAACCGGATGCCGTCCACATCAAGCCATTGACGATAGCGGCACAGCCGCCTAGACTAGAGGGACGCAAGTGGCGCGCTTGGTCTGCGCTCCTTGCACCGTCACCGGATTGTACGGACCAGCGCGCCGGAGCCGCCCGCGCCGACGGGCGTATGGCAGTGCGGCACCGGTGCAGTCGCGGTCAGGAGTGTAGTTGTGGCAGAGCTAGTAGTACCGCCGCTGATTGCCGAGCTGGAGCGGATTGTTGGCCCCGCTAATGTGCTCTGGCGGGACAATGAGCTGATCTCGTACTCCTACGACGGCTCGATTGATCGTGGCCGGCCCAATGCCGTGGTGCTCCCCGGCAACGCCGCCGACGTGGTGGCCATTGTCAAGGTGGCCCAACGCTACGATCTGCCTATCGTCGCGCGTGGCGCGGGCACGGGCCTGTCCGGGGGCGCCATCGCGCACCAAGGGATCATGCTCGGCTTCTCCCGGATGCGGCGTATCCTGGAGGTGGATACCGATAATATGCGGGCGACAGTCGAGCCGGGACTGGTCAACCTCGATCTGTCGAAGGCCATTGCGAGCCGCGGCTTCTACTACGCGCCCGATCC